>JBQCEI010001272.1:0-6093 GCA_051960375.1 Aureliella sp.
ATTTCCGCGGTGAAAAGTTCATGCCGTCGCTTCGCGACTCACATGCTGGATCTTGCCTCGAGACCTGGGACTCGCGTCCCAGGCTAATGCATGCCGTCGCTTCGCGACTCAAAACCTGCGTCGCTTCGCGACTTGAACGAGTCGCCGCTCAATTCCGCCGATAATAGAATCTGCTAAACTGCGCTCGCATTCTCTTTTCCCAATGAGCAGTTCGCCCGCGCGCGAGTTTCGTATGTCCACCGGTTCCCTGTCCCCGAATTCGCTCGGCGCTGCAGCGGCGACGCAGGCGCCCCCTGCGCCGTCCTATCCGTTCTTCTCGCAACTGGCGCGGATGATCAACTCGGGGCAGGCCCGTTCAATCATCCTTTCGGGCAACGTCAACGATCTGTTTTTCGATGGCGAGAAGTATGTCCCGATCGTTCCCTATCTACTCAAAAAGACGCGCGTGCCGGGGATCATTCACGTCGTGTACGAGCTGAACGGTCCGATTCGGCTGGCCGAGGAAGACCGCGAGCGGCTCCGCGAAGCTTGGGCTGCCTGGAAGACGGGGCTGGACGCCTACTCGCTGGCGCTGAAAGAATTGACGAGCGAAAGTTCCAAGATCGATCTGCGTCGCAAGGAGTTCGACCAATACCTGCGCGATGCCATCGGCAACTCGACGCAGGCGCTCGAGTTCATGCGGCAGTTGGCGATTTGTTCGCGGGTCAGTTTGCAACAGAATCTGCTCATCTTCATCGAAGCAGCCGACATGCTGTTGCCGGCCGGCGATGGCGACGTATCGAAGATGAGCGATACGCTGATGCGGCGCGTGGCCATCGTGACCGATTGGTTCAGCGATCCCGAATTTTTTTCGGGGCCCGACACCGTCTGCCTGTTGTGCGAATCGCGGAGTCTCGTTCATCCGCGCGTCAGCCGTTTGCCGCAAGTGTTGTCGGTCGACGTTCCCGCTCCCGATGCCGCTTCGCGCGGACACTTTATCCGCTGGCAAACGCGGCAGCCAGCCGAGACGCCGCTGCCGGTGCCCGAGAGTTCGGCAGCCGCGTCGGCGGTAGCTCCTGAGTCGCCCGATGGCTGGCTGGCGGAAGCCACGGCGGGGCTGAGCTTGCATGCGCTCCGGCAACTCTTGTTGGCCGCGGCCTACAACGGCCACCCAGTATCTCGCGCCGACGTCATCGCGCAGGTCGAGCAGTTCATCCAAGCTCAACTGGGCGATGATGTGGTCGAATTTAAAAAGCCAACGCACACGCTCAAAGACGTCGTCGGCTTTTCGAAGCTGAAACAGTTCCTGCACGACTATATGTTGCCGCGGCTGCGCGTGGCGGACGATAGCGCACTGCCCGGCGCGGCGATCGCCGGTCCGATCGGCGGCGGCAAGACGTTCATCTTCGAGGCGGTCGCGGCGGAGCTCGACATGCCGGTGCTCGTGCTGAAGAACATCCGCAGTCAGTGGTTCGGCCAAACCGACGTGATCTTTGAACGCCTGCGACGCGTGCTCGAGGCGCTCGAGAAAGTGGTCATCTTTGTCGACGAGGCCGACACGCAGTTTGGCGGCGTGGCCGAGGGGACGCATGAAACCGAGCGTCGCTTGACCGGCAAGATCCAAGGGATGATGAGCGATCCAAGTTTGCGCGGCAAAGTCTTCTGGTTGTTGATGACCGCTCGCATCCACTTGCTCTCGCCCGACATTCGCCGCCCGGGCCGCGTCGGCGACCTCATCATCCCGGTGCTCGATCCCACCGGCGAAGATCGGCTCGAGTTCATTCGCTGGCTGCTCAAGCCGGCCGGCGCGGTCGGCCAAGGCTTGGTCGACTGGCTCAACATCGAAGGGCTGCCGGCCGTTTTCTCAGCCGCCGGCTTTGCCGCTCTGCGCAGCCAGATCAAAGCCTTGCCCCCGAAGACCGAAGAAGAACTCAAAGCGGTCGTCCGCGACTTCATCCAGCCGGCGATCGAGCAAACTCGCCGCTATCAGACGTTGCAGGCGCTGGTCAACTGCACCCGCCGCAGCTTGTTGCCCAATCCCGACGTAAGTGAAGAAGAGCGCGCCCAGTGGGAACACGAAATCAGCCGTTTGGAAATGCAAGGGGTCAAGTGAACCATCACTCCTTCCGGCAATGAACCACCAAGACACAAAGACACCAAGACACGCCCACAAGTAAAAGGTACCATCCCGTGCGGAAGCGACGAATTGCAAGACTCGGGTGTCTATGTTTGCTGGCGGCCAGCGCATTGCCATGCACCGCAACTTGGGGCAAGCAGTCGCATGCGGCCGCGGGTGCGGCGGAGTTTGTAGCAAGCCGCGCTGACGGTTTGCAAGTCGGGCGGCTCGGCGGAGCCGGACGGCTGGGTCGAAGCGTCGGCTCGAAGCTGTCGCGCAGCTGGTCCACTTCGACCAAGACCGATTCGCAGCCGGCACAAGCTCAGCAACCACCGGGGTTTCCGCCGCGTTCGGGCTCGCCAGCGACCAAGACCGGTTTCGGCTCATTCGGCAGCCGGGTCTTGTGGTTCTTGGGCATGGGCACCTTCGGAGGGATACTCTTTCTCGTCGCTGCGCTGGTCTACGGCTTGCTGAGGCTTCGGCCCCGGCGATACCGCATTCGCTGAAGCCGCGGAGGCAGCGTCGCCTCACACAAATTCGGTTGACTTTGATAAGATCAGTAGCGCGATGATTTAGAGAGGCCTCTCATCATTCGGCTTCCCCAGTGCGCAAGGAGCCCTCCGGCACAGCGGGTAACCCACAGGGCACAAGAGGAATGGCACCATGTTCAAAGCAGTGAGCAGATATTTCCGCGCGTTGTGGTATCTCATGACCTTTCGCGTCGACAAAGCGGGCGACACGCTGCGCACGAACCCGGGGGTGGTCTCAGCCAACTACGATCGGATCATCGAAGAGAAACGCCAGCGGCTCGGCCAGTACAAAGATGCCGTCAGCGCGATGATCGCCCAAGAAGAATCGAAGAAGGAAAAGCTGCGCGAGCTGACCGAGGAGATCGACAAGCTGGAGAAACTGCGCTCCGGTGCGGCTGCGAAAGCCAAGAAGCTGGTCGAGCAGCACTCCGGCGATGCCGAAGCGGTCAAGCGCGATCCGGAATATCTCAAGTGCCAATCCGCCTTCAAGGATTTTTCCAGCACGCTGGCCGAGAAGCAAAAGCGAGCCACCGAGATCGATGAAGATCTCAAGCAGCTCGTGGCCAACGTCAGCGGACACAAGACGCAAATCCAGGCGCTGATGCGCGACTTGGACAAGCTGAAGGAAGAGAAGCATGATGCCGTCGCCGACATCCTCTCAGCCAACGAAGAGCGTCAGATCGCCGACATGATGACCGGCCTGGCCAACGACCGCACCAGCGAAGAACTGCGCGAGCTCCGCGAACTGCGACAGAAGTCGGCCGCGGGCGCTCGCGTCAGCCGCGAACTGGCCGGGCTCGACACCAAACGAGCCGAAGCCGAATTCATGGAATACGCCCAGTCGAGCGAAGCGGACGACGAATTCGATGCCCTGATCGGCCTAGCCAAGAAAGAAGCCCCCGCGCCGACTCAGCCCAATTCAAAGATCCCCGAAGCGTGAGCCATTGAAGGCCGCGCAAAAGGTTGCTAGGCCAACCGTGGGACGGCAGTCCCTTGCCGTCAGCACCCGGCAAGCCGGCCTGCGCGCACCTACATCTCCTTCTCTTGCCGCGAAGCGGCCAAAAGCAACAGCTAGACGGGCACAGTCAGCCGCTGGCGCGGGTACGGCAGAGGACTGCCGTCCCACAGTTAGCCCACCAAACTTCTTGGCTGCCTCGAATACTGTTGGCCGATGGAGCGGGGCGGAGTAGGGCGGGTCGGCAAGTGGGGGAATGGAGGTACAATACGTGCACGTTGGGTGTAGAGATCTGGAAAACACCCAAACAGCCGTTGCCTGATCGCAGAAAGGACCCTTTGGTGGGGCCCACTTACATCCCAATCGCTCGAGGAATCCCGACCCTCGCTTGGCCGCTGCTTGTATTGTGCTGCGTTGGCTGCAATCGCAAAGGGCCGGCCGCGCCGCCGGCGCCTCCGCCACCGACTGTCACCGTGGTCCGGCCAGCGGTTGAAGAGGTGATCGACTATCGCGAGTACACCGGCCGCACCGCTGCCGTCGAGTCGGTCGAAGTCCGCTCGCGCGTCGGCGGCTATTTGCTCTCGGTCGAATTCAAGGAAGGGGCTGAAGTCCAAAAGGGCGATCTGCTCTTCCGCATCGACCCGCGGCCGTACGAAGCCGACTTGCGGCAAGCCGAGGCGAACGTCGCCGCTCAGGAAGCGCAACTGCAGCGCTACCAGCTCGACCTCACCCGCGCCCGCGAGCTGATCGGCACCGCCGCTATCAGCCAACAAGAGCTCGACGTGGCGATCGCCAGCGCGGCCAGCGCGCGAGCCCAGTTGCGATCGCTCGAGGCGGCTCTGGCCCACGCGAAACTCGATCTCGAATATACCGAGATCCGCTCGCCGATCTCCGGCCGCACCAGCCGCGCTCTGGTCACCCCGGGCAACTTGATCGTCAGCGACTCGACCGTGCTAACCAGCGTCGTATCGATGGATCCGATGTATGCGTACTTCGACGTCGATGAAAGTTCGGCGCTCGACTATCGCCAGCGCGTTCGCCAGTCGCAGGTCGAAAGCGCCCGTGTCACTCCGATCGACGTTTCACTCGGCCTATCGAACGAAAAGAACCATCCGCACCCTGGTCAAATCGACTTTGTCGACAACGTGACCGACATCGGGACGGGCAACATTCAAGTGCGAGCGCGTTTCCCCAACGCCGACGGCGCTTTGCTGCCTGGGTTGTTCTGCCGCGTTCGCGTTCCCTTTACGCGTCCCTACGACGCGCTGCTAGTGCCGCAAACTGCTTTGGCGATGAACCAGCAGGGGCGGTATGTGCTGGTCATCAACGACGACAACAAAGTCGAGCCGCACGTGGTCGAAGTCGGCACTTCGCACGGCGGCCTGGTCGCCATCCGCTCCGGGATCGACCGCAATGATCGCGTCGTCGTCAGCGGCCTGCAGAAAGCCCGACCGGGGAGCCAGGTCAAACCGGTCATGGAAGATGCTGTCGCCTTCGTCACCCGCACGCTTGGCCCTTCGGCCTTGAAGGAGGACACCGAGGATAAAGACCGAGATAGCGATCAGGGCAGCGGCCAGGCTGGTCAAGCAGCTGGTCAAGCAGCTGGTCAAGCAGCTGGCCAAGCAGCTGGTCAAGCAGCTGGTCAAGCGAATGCCACAGCCGAAAAGTCTGCCTCGTCAGCCGCCCAGCCCACCAGCGCCGCCGGCCAGCCACGCAAGTCGAACGAGCCTCGCTACGGAACAGCGGAAGAATCCAGCGACGCGCCGCCGCGTAATACCGAGAACCGCGCTGCCCCAAGCGGCGCTGCCTCAGGCGGCGCTGCCCCGAGCGGCGCAGCTCAGAGACCGAGCGCTGGAGGTACCCGGTAAACGATGATCTCGAAATTCTTCATCGACCGCCCGATCGCGGCCAACGTCATTGCGATCATCACGATGATCCTCGGCGTGGTCGCCATGTACAACTTGCCCGTCGAACGCTATCCGAACATCACCCCTCCGACGATCCAAGTGACGACCGTCTACCCAGGCGCCAACGCCCAAGTGGTCGCCGACACCATTGCCGCTCCGATCGAGCAGCAGGTCAACGGCGTCGAGAACATGATGTACATGGCCAGCTCCTCGTCGGCCAACGGGGCTTACTCGCTGACGATCACCTTCGAAGTCGGCACCGACCTCGACGAAGCTCAGGTGCTGGTCGAAAACCGCATCGCGCTGGCGGAACCGACGCTGCCTGCCGAAGTCCGCCAGCAGGGCATCACCGTCAAGAAGCAGTCGACCAGCATCTTGCTCGTCGTTTCGCTGACCTCGCCCGACAAGACCTTCGACAGCTTGTTTCTGTCCAACTACGCCAACTTGCAACTGCGCGACGACCTCAGCCGCGTCAACGGCGTCGGTGAAGTCACCGTCAGCGGCAGCGGCGCTTATTCGATGCGCAACTGGGTAGATACCACCAAACTAGACGCTAGCGGTTTGAAGACGACCGAGCTTATAGCCGCCCTCCTCGCTCAAAACTTG
>JBQCEI010001273.1:0-3664 GCA_051960375.1 Aureliella sp.
CATTCCCCGGGGCTTCCGCCCCGGGCTACTGACGGCGGGCCCTCCGGGCCGCATTAATAGCCTGCAGGTGCGCAACAAACTTGAGAACACTCTCCTAACCGCATACGACAACTTTTTATCAGGCCAGCGTAGTGCTGTGTCCCCAGGTCCTTTCTGCGAGCGCCATGTGCCTCCCCGGCCACGAAGGTTCTGCTTGTGGGCAGCGACGGGGGCGGCCAGCCGAATGTAGCACATCAGGCACAGTGGCACAGTCGGCCGCTGCTGCAGAGCAAGGCACGGTACGCTGGACGACTTGTCCGTCGAGCTGCCGAGTACTGTTGACCTCCAGCCAAATGCGGACAAGAATTGTCCGCAATAGACGCGATGGCTTAGGAACAGGAGAGCACGTTATGCAACGACTTGACTACTTTAAACTTGCTGGCCCAGCCTTTCAGCACCTCTACGGAGTTGACCAATATTGTCGCAAGAGCTCAGTAGATCCGACCATTCTGCGATTAGTGCAAATCTACGCGTCGCAGATCAACGGGTGCGCATTTTGTGTAGACATACATTCGAAAGAAGCGAAGATTCATGGTGAACGCGAACTGCGTCTTTACCACGTGGCGGTCTGGGAAGAATCCCCGCTCTTCTCCGACAAAGAAAAGTTGGCTTTTGAGTGGACACGAGCAGTGACCCTCATCAGCCAAGGGGCAGTTTCCGAGGAGTTGTTTCAAAGAATGAAAGAGCATTTTAGCGAGCAAGAAATCGTCGACCTGAACATGCAGGTTGCATTCATCAATCTTTTCAACCGTTTCGCCGCAACGTTCAGGTCTGTTCCTGGTTCTAGAGATCAAGTCTTGGGACTAGATAAGGCGAATCTCTCGTGATTCTTGGAACTCAGGTGGAGTGGGCATTGCACTGTGTGATGATTTTGGCGAGTGTGCCGAAGGGAAAGCTGCTTTCCTCCAAGGCACTCGCCGAATTCCACGGTGTGCCCAAGGAATATCTCTCGAAATGCCTTCAAATGCTCTCGCAAGCTGGTCTCGTAAACACGACGACTGGCCCACGAGGCGGTTACAGCCTTGCGAAATCACCGAATGAGATCTCGTTTCTCGATGTGGTGGAGGCGGTTGAGGGAAAGGCAAGCACCTTCAAATGCAACGAGATTCGCCGAAACAATCCTTGCCTCGCAAAAGCCGACCGTAAGTTTTCAGACTTGTGCAAGATTGCGAGCATCATGCACGAGGCCGATGCGGCTTGGCGAGAATCGCTTCGGAAACGAAAAATCTCCGACATCACCGATGATCTTATCGATGGCGTCAGCAAGGAAACCGCATCGAATTTCGCAGCGTGGGTGGAGGAGAACTGAACCATGTGCCTGTACTGCGAACGCCCCGCATTTATTTAAGCGCTCCCGGCCAACGCGGCAACGTAAAAACACATGGAGCCCAGACGCTCCGCCGCGACGCGGGCTTTATCGGCGCGGTGAGATTCTTCACGCGGTTCCGCTTGCGGGCAGCGACGGGGGCGGCCATCCGAACGTAGCACATCAGGCCTCTGATGTGCAGCACCCGGCAAGCCGGCCAGCCCTCGCCCAAACTTCTTCTTCAAAACGCGCAGCGGCCGAAGAAGAGATGAGCACAATGGCACAGTCTGGCTGAGATGGCCCGGGGACACTGAGATGGCCCGGGGACACTGCACGTTGCTGGGTGCACGAGCCAGGCCCCTGGAGTGTAGCATTGCCTGCATGGCGGGCGCGAAGGTCCGCCGGCCACGCGCCTGCCGCTTCTGAGAGGCACTTACTGCGTATTGGGAGAACGCTACATAGCGACAAATACCCTTACAACTAGTCTAGGCTGTTTTGTAGCTTTCGTACCTGACCAACGAGCCCTGTCCCAAGTCCGCCCTCGCGCTTAGCGGCTCCGCAATGCTAGTGGACGGCGGCTGGTGCATGCCCTGGCATAGTGCTGTGTCCCCAGGCCTTACGGTGTCCCCAGGCCTTACGGGGCTCTGTACGCAGGAACGGCATATGGATCAATTTGCGTAATCTAACGAGTCAACATGCTATGGCCATTGAGATTGGAAGGTTCCGTTTCGATCAACCAGCTGATGGGGTAGATCCGATCACGCTGCGTGCCCTTGACGCTAAGCTGGGAGGGTGCCTGGACGATGACTATCTAGAGTTCTTAAGCAAGATAAACGGGGGGCTGCCTGACCCGGCTTTGGTGTCCAGCTTTGCGCTTTTGCCGTTTCCAATATTGGTTTTCTTGGGAACAGGCGAAAGTAAATCCAATTTGCTTGGAGCTTACGAGGATCTGGCTCAATCGATCGGTGATACGAATCTTGTGCCCATCGCCTATGACACCGCATTGCGTCGAATCTGCCTGAAAGTTGGATGGCGTCGCTCGCCAGTCGTTGTTGTTTCTGTCGACGATCTCTACTTTTGGGAGCCCACTCGAATTGCGCCGGTTTGCGGTTCATTCAGTGAACTTTGGGAATCACTCTCTCAACCACGTAAGTTGGTTGCCAAGTTCGAAGAGTTGGCTCAGCGGACCTGGGACGAAATCCAGTCCGTTGTTGCGACCAACCGAGAGTACTACTTAGGAGCAAGTAGTGACGAACTTTCATTGCTATGCCAAGTGATTCGAGCTGAAAACGAAGACGCTTTCTTCGGTCTTGTTGCTGCAGGCGCGAAGCTAGACGGAGCGTTAAAGATCGCAATTATTTGTGAGCGATTCGACTTCGTTCAAAAGCTTGTGCAGTGTGGCGCGGACGCTACGGAAGGAGTGCCTTATGCCGTCGGGCCGTCGCGAAAGCAAATTCGTGAATATTTGCAAAAGTACGTCCGTTAAGGTTTAAAGAGTTTTCTCGGAGTTTAGTGGCGTAGTGGGCCTTGACCCAAAGCCAGTTGCCTTCCTTTTGAAATGTGAAGTGCGGCATAATTTGATTGGCCCCGCAATAGCGAGTAGCTGGGCATTGCAACTTCGCGGCTTCGCGCCTTCGCGTGAAATAAGGCTGTTTCGGATTTCGCGTTCATGGCCTGTTTCATGGCCAGGGGACACAGCTCGTCGCTCGGGGCGGCGCGAGCAAGGCGGCTTGAGGTTTGCATTGCCTGCATCGATGGGTACGAAGGTCCGTCGGCACCGACCGCGCGGCTTCTGAACAACTGTTCCCCACCTACGCCGTTCGGAAGCTTTCGTCCTTGACCGACGAACAGTCCCAAGTCGGCCCTCCCGATTCGCGGCTTTGCAATGCTAGCAGGAGGCGGCGGTCGCCTCCCGCGGCATAGCGCTGGCCTGATAAAAAGTTGTCGTTTGCGGTTAGGAGAGTGTTCCCAAACTGTTGCGCACTGCAGGCTGTTAATGCGGCCCGGAGGGCCCGCCGTCAGTAGCCCGGGGCGGAAGCCCCGGGGATGCGAGAGCGCAAGCATCGTCCGCCCCGGAGGGGGCGGCGTAACGCCGCTGCACCGCCTACGCCGGCCCCTCGGGGGGGGACGATGCTTGCGCCCTCGCATCCCCGGGGCTTCCGCCCGGGGCTACTGACGGCGGGCCCTCCGGGCCGCATTAACAGCCTGCAGTGTGCAACAGCTTGGGAACACTCTCCTAACCGCAAACGACAACTTTTTATCAGGCCAGCGCTATGCCGCGGGAGGCGACCGCCGCCTCCTGCTAGCATTGCAAAGCCG
>JBQCEI010001274.1:0-7459 GCA_051960375.1 Aureliella sp.
GTAATCCGCTCTTTGGCTCCCTGGCGGCGGGTGCTCGAGAAGATCGCGTCGATCTGCTCCAGGCTCAGCGACTCGACGGGATTGTTGCGGTTCACATAGACGGCCAGCATGTCGATGCTGGTCGGAATCAGAGTTGGCTTATAGCCGTACTTCTTTTGAAAATCGTTGATCTCTGAGCCCTTAGCTTCGCGGCTCATCGGGCCGATCGAAGCAGTTCCGGCAATCAGGGCTGGAATCGCATTGGAGGAACCCTTGCCGTCGATCTCGGTTTTGACGCCGGGATACATCTTCTTGAACTCCTCGCTCCAGAGCGAGACGAGGTTGTTCATCGTATCGGAGCCGACCGACTTGAGCGTCCCGGAGACGCCCGCAGCGGGCTTGTACTTGGGCAAAGCCGGGTCGATCTTGACGCCGCCTTGTTGGGCGACGGCCAGCTGGCTGGCCGAACAGGCCAAGCCACACAGTGCCAAGAGTCCCGCCCCGAGACGGACCACCGAAAACCACGATGAAAAGCGGCATGCCGCAGTCATGCAAGAATTCCTCTACGATGCGTAGGATTCGAACGAATCAGCCTAACAGCATAGCATTACCGCCAGGCATTCGAACCCCGCGTAGAGAAAGTTAAGGAATGATGAAGATTTTCATAACCCACCCCAGTGGCGCTTAGCAGCAGCCCCGCAACTCGTTCCCAGGCTCCCGCCTGGGAACGCACTGTCTTCGAGGCTCCGCCTCGCGGGCAGCCACTGCGGCACAACTTTCCCGCACCGCTTTCCGGCACTCCGGGGAGGCAGAGCCTCCAAGACATGGCGTTCCCAGGCAGAGCCTGGGAACGAGCGTTGTTGCCGGTGATGCAGCTAAGTTCTAGTACTCGCGGCGGGTGATGATCCCAGGCTGCGGCACCGGATACTTGCCGTCGGCGTCGGCCTTCAGCGGCGCATCGCTTTCCATCGTCAGCTTGTCGACGTCCGGCGCAAACTCGTGCTCGCACTCGAGCATCTCGTCGAAGGTGACCAGCTGGCCGGTGTGGCAAGCCATGCGGCCCATCGAGGTGACGAGGCTAGCCTTCACGCCGCGCTCGACTTCGTTGTAGGGCTTGTCTTCGCGGATCGCGGCGATCAAGTGATCCCACTCGAGCTGGTACGGGTTCGGCTCGTCGGGCGGATAGGCCCAAGCGACGTCCTTCTTGCTGGTCTCAAGCCCTTCGCGAGCGTTGATCTTCTGGTTCTTGAAGATGCGGCACTTGGCGGGCGTGTGAGCGGCGGTCGAGATCGTCGCGGCCCCCTTGGTGCCATGAGCATAGCTGGCGAACTCGTCGTAGCAGCCCGGCATCGTGCGGCCGTTGAGAAACAGCTTGGTGCCGTCGTCGAAGGTGTACTCGACCGAGTAGGTGTCGAAGTTCTGATCGACGTAATCGCCGCGATAGTGGCGTCCGCCCGATCCCTTGGCCGAGACCGGCCAGGCTTCCTTCATCCAGCAGCACTCGTCGATGTTGTGGATCAAGAAGTCGCTGTACGCGCCGCCGCTGGCCCACAGGAAGCCGTGGAAATTGCGGATCTGATACATCAACTCCGATTCGTCCTTGGGCTTCTTCAGCACGGCGGCCGAACCGGTCGGACCGGCCATGCGATAAGCCCGCATGAGGATGATGTCGCCGATTTCGCCACCTTGAATGCGATCGTGCAGTTCCTGCCGAGCGGCGCAGTGACGGCACATCAGACCGACGCCGACCTTGAGGTTCTTGGCAACCGACTTCTCAGCCAGTTCCAACATGCGGCGGCTGGTCGGTCCGTCGACCGTGACCGGCTTTTCCATGAAGACGTTCAGCCCCTTTTCGATCGCGTAGGTGAAGTGCACCCAGCGGAACGCCGGCGGAGTGGCCAGGATGACGACGTCGCCTGGCTTGAGCACGTCCATCGCTTTCTTGTAGCCATCGAAACCGATGAAGCGGCGGTCTTCGGGTACGTCGACCTTCTCGTTGGCGCCGTCGCTCAGTTGGCGGTAGCTGCTGTTGAGCTTGTTGGGGAAAACGTCGGCCATGGCGACCAGCTTGATCGGCCCGTTGTTGACCTTGAGCGCCTGGGTAGCAGCCCCGGTGCCGCGGCCGCCGCAACCGACCAGGGCGACCTGGATCGTATTGTCTTCGGCAGCATGAACGCGCGGCGCGGTAGCCGCGACCAGCGACGTAGCGGCAGCCAGCATACCGGTTTCCTTGACGAAGGATCGTCGGGAAACATCAACCTTCTCGGTGGGGTTGGTCATCGAGTGAACCTTTCGATTCTCACTAGAACAGGATATTGGGGCGGGCAGCAAGTTAGCCGCTTGTGGCCCTTGGATGCGCATTGAACTGCCCATTGTGGTAAACCAGGCACCGATTTGCAAACCGGCTCGTCAAAACCTCAAGGCGGTTTTACCGCGGAGACGCGGAGAGCGAAGCACTCGTGCTCGTGCTCGTGCTCGTGCTCGTGGGTCCTACGCCCCGGAGGGGCCGGCGTCAGTAGCCCGGGGCGGAAGCCCCGGGGAAAACGCAGCGCTGAGCATGGTCCGCCCCGGAGGGGCCGGCGTAGATGCGCTGCAAACGACGCCCCCGAGAACCAAGACCGAAAACCGAGCACGAGCACGAGCACGAGCACGAGCACGAGCACGAGCACGAGCACGAGCACGAGCACGAGCACGAGCACGAGCACGGAGAGGAGACGTTGGGGGTCGCGATCAGTTCACCAGTGACTCGATGCCCTGTTCTTCGCGCGGGCCGGTGGGCTTTACTGGCGGGAAAGTCAGGCGCAGCAGCGGCGGCGCGACGAAGGTCGTAACGATGACCATTACGGTCACTGCGCTGAACAGGCTCGTGTCGAACACCTCAGTCGACAACCCCTTCTGGGCAAAGATCAATCCCACTTCACCGCGCGGAATCATGCCGATGCCGATCACGTGCTTGCGGCCGCGGAACCAGAAGGGGGCATAACCGCACAGGAACTTGCCGAGGATCGCGGCGACGATCAGCAAGCCGCCGGTCTTGAGCGTCAGCAGGTTCTCCGCGACGAAGGGATTGAGCACGCGGATGTCGACCGATGCGCCGACGAAGACGAAGAAGATCGGCACGAAGAACTGGCCAAGCTGCGCCACGCCGTGCTCGATCTCGCGCTCATGTTCGGACTTCCGCAGCAGCAGCCCAGCGGCAAACGCGCCGATGATCAAAGCCGAACCAAACTCCGCCGCAGCCCACGCCAGCGTCATCGCGCACAGCATCGCCATCAGCGTCGGCGTGCCGGCAAAGCGGCTGCGCTCGATCCAGTTGATGACCGGCGGAATGATCGCCCCGCCGACCACCAGCGTCACGACGAGGAACCCGAAGGCGATCGCGGTGGTCTGACCGATCATCAGCGCGGTCACTTCATGACCCTCGGTCAATTGCGACACGACCGCCAGGATCACCAGGCCGATGACGTCGTCGATCACCGCCGCGCCGAGAATGATCTGGCTCTCCGGTGCCTGGAGGCGATTGAGATCCGAAAGAACTCGAGCCGTGATACCAACGCTGGTCGCCGTGAGCGTCGCGCCAGCTACGATCGACACCAAGTTCTCAAAGCCCAAGGAGCGACAGACCAAATAGCCAAACAGAAACGGCAGCGCAACACCCACGCAAGCGACGACAAACGAACTGCCGCCCACTTTCAGGAGCTGCTTGAGGTCGGTCTCGAGGCCGATCTCGAACAGCAAGATGATCACGCCCAGCTCCGATAGGAAGTGCAGAATGTGATCGTGCGTGTCGACGAAAGCCAGTCCCGAAACTCCAAGGACAACGCCCGCCAACAGTTCGCCGAGCACCGCCGGCTGGCCAACTCTCTGCGCTAAAGCTCCAAGCAACTTAGCGACGCCGAGGATGGTGATCAGCACGGCGAGGATGGGAGCGATATTGAGCGGTTCCACAGCAAATCAACTTTCCAGAAACGGTCCCATTCTCATGCCCGTCTTTTTACCGCGGAGAGCGAGGAGGGATTTACCCGCGCTCTCCGCGCCTCCCGCGGTAAAACAAAAAAACTCGCCCATCTGCCCGGCTAAAGCCGTTCAGTGGGCGTCGTTGCTTTTTACTTTTTGCCGAGGCAGCCGCCAAGGGGCTCTTTAGTACAGTCCGCTCGGTCCAGTGTCGGGATTGCCGCACATGTGGAAGTGGTTATGGTCGATGTAGATCACTTCCATCGCTTCCTTATCTTCAAGCGTGTAGGGTACCGGCCAGCCGTTGATGGTCCGCTCGCTAAAGTAGATCGTGCACGTGTAGTGAGCGTGGTGCAGGTTGGCCATGCCGATCAGCGGAATGAACCGCGGCGGGTCGACATAGTCGGCGATCTTTTCCTTAACGATCCGCACGTTGTTGCGCTGCTTCTCGTGCAACAGCGGGATGCCGCCGCGCGTGGGCCGAGCTCGCTCGAGAGCTTGAACCACTTCATCGTCGCTCGGCGGATCGATCGCAACCGCCGGACCGCCCGAGGTCAGCGGTCCGAGAATCGGAACGCGAGCATAACGCTCGTGAATCTGGAAATCGCGTTCTTCGGTATCCTGGAAGTAAGGACTTACCGGAATCGGGATCGAGAACGGGCCGAGGCTGGGCCCCTGAACACCTATGCAGCCTGTTGAGAATGCCGCGCAGGCGGAGATCAACATACTACCAGTCATTGCGGCGAATTTTCGCGACATCGATCGATCCCTCGTATCGACTAACAAGTTGCGAGATCAGGCTCACTATTGCCCAACCGGCACCGCTCCCAGCAGCTCTCAATCCCGAGTCCATGACGCGGGAGGCGCGTGGCGAGCGAGCAAATGTCTCAGTGCTAGAACCAGTTATCGTTGTTAAAGTAGGCGGAACTTGCGGGTTTTTCTCTCCATTACGAAAATTCCAATACGGAGCGGCGCCGCCCCATCGTCGAAGGCGCGAGCGCGCAGGAGTATTACATGCAACCCGACGCGTAAGCGAGGGACGAACCCGCCACAAAGCCCGATAAACCATGCGTTACCCCCCCTCGCCCCGCTTCGGGGAGAGAGGACCGGGGGGGGGTAAGGGGCAGGAGCGGAGATATGTTCCGCCTGGGCAGACCGCTGATGGTTTGTCAGGCTCCGTGGCGGGTTCGTCACTCGCTTACGCATTTTGAAGCCAGCGTGTGCGCTTTTCCGTGTGGCACTGGCTGTGCCAGTGGCTCTTTTTTCGAAGTCTATGGCGTTCATGAGCCTAACCGCTCTCCGATGGCGAACTGTGTTGCAAAAAATTTTCGTGGAGGTTGGATTGGCATTGGAAGGCTTACCAAGCCCTGTGGCGATTCAAACTTCGAAGCGGAAGACACTGTCATAGCCAGTGCCACACCGAGAAATGCGCTGGCTTCAAAACTTTCGCGTCGGGTTACAAGAAGAGACCGCGGACTACCGCCCGGCGGCTGATGGTCGCCTGCCTTCCTTATTCTACGAAACGAGATTCATGGCCGATCCGAAAGCCGCCGGCTCCGAGAAGCGAACGACGTTGCAAGTTAGCTGGCAAACAGTCGTATTCGCCTTTGCCGCTTCGATGCTAGCTATCTATCTCGTTCTCTGGCTGTTGGGAATGGGCACGGAGCCGATTGCTCAATCCTTTGCGGACGGATCAGCTAGTGGCGAAAGTGAGCCGAGCTGGTGGCTGGCCAAACTCACTTGGCAGCGGTTGCCTTTGTTGCTTGCAATTCTCATCGGTGGTCTGCCCTTGGTGTGGGAGCTCGTCGTGGGAGCCTTCCACGGCCAGTTCGGTTCGGACTTGCTCGCGGCCGTTTCGATCGTCACCTCGCTCGTGCTCGGCGAGTACCTGGCTGGCACGATCGTCGTCATGATGCTCTCCGGAGGTCAAGCGCTCGAAAGCTATGCGGTGCGGAACGCATCCTCAGTGCTCAATGCGTTGGCTCAGCGCATGCCCAGCGTCGCCCATCGCTTGGTCGGCAACGAACTGGTCGCAGTGCCGCTGGACGAGGTCGAGCCCGACGAGCTGATCATCGTCGGGGCTCATGAAACCTGCCCGGTCGATGGCGTCGTGGTCGAAGGGCACGGGGCGATGGACGAATCGTACCTTTCCGGCGAACCGTATCGAGTCCCCAAGTCGGTCGGCTCGGCAGTGATGTCCGGGGCGATCAACGGCCAGTCGGTGTTGAAAGTGCGCGTGACGCGGCGCGCGGTCGACTCGCGCTATGCCAAGATCATGCAAGTGATGCAGGACTCGGCGCAGCGCAAGCCGAACTTGCGGCGACTCGGCGATCTGCTCGGAGCCTGGTATACGCCGCTGGCATTGATCGTCGCCGTGCTTGCCTGGTGGAGCAGCGGCGAGGTAATTCGCTTTCTGGCCGTGCTGGTCGTGGCGACGCCGTGTCCTCTCTTGCTCGGCATTCCGATCGCCGTGATCGGCACGATCTCGCTAGCGGCGCGGCGGAACATCATTGTGAAAGATCCGGCAGTGCTCGAGCAGATCGCGCTAGTGAAGACCGCGCTGTTCGATAAGACCGGGACGCTGACCTACGGCCGGCCGACGCTCAGCGAATTGATTCTCGGTGATGGTTTCGAGCGCACGCAGGTGCTCAGTCTGGCTGCTTCGCTGGAACAGTACTCGCGTCATCCGCTCAGCGGTGCCGTTCAAGAAGCCGCTCGCCGCGACGGCGCGCCGCTGATCGAGGCGAGCTCGGTGTCCGAAGTGCCCGGCCGCGGCCTGACCGGTTTGATGGCTGGCCACCAAGTGTGGATCACCAGCCGCAAGCTGCTGGCAGCCGACCAGCCTGGCCTGGTCGAAAGCTTGCCGCCGCGCGCCGGCGGCATGGAGTGCCTGGTCGTAGTCGATGGTCGCTTAGCCGGGTTGTTGAGTTTCCGCGACGAGATCCGCCGCGAGAGCACGCAGTTCATCCAGCATCTATCGCCGCGGCATGGCATCGCGCGAACCCTGCTCGTATCGGGCGATCGCGAAGAAGAGGTGCGATACTTGGCGGACCATATCGGCACGGTTGAGATTCACGCCGGCCAGAGCCCCGAGCAAAAGGTCGAGATCACCCGCCGCGAGACCGAAAAGGGACCGACCATGTTCGTCGGCGACGGCATCAACGATGCTCCCGCGCTGGCGGCAGCCACGATCGGCGTAGCCTTTGGAGCGGCCAACGAGATCACTTCCGAGGCGGCCGACATCGTCGTGCTGGATGCATCGCTGCAAAGGGTCGACGAGCTGCTGCATATCGGCGTGCGCATGCGCAGAATTGCGCTCGAGAGCGCCGTCGGCGGAATGGCTCTCAGCATGGGCGGCATGCTGCTAGCGGCCGCCGGCTACCTGCCGCCGGTCGCCGGCGCGGTCGCTCAAGAGATCATCGACGTCGCCGCGATTCTCAACGCGCTGCGGGCACTGCGGGAGGCGCCGCCGAGCACCATCCAGCTGCGTCCGGCGGATACCGAGCTCCTAGAGCGCTACGCCGTG
>JBQCEI010001275.1:0-2248 GCA_051960375.1 Aureliella sp.
GCTTCAGCCCACGGCGATTTTGTCGGTGGCGGCGCAGTTCGTTTTTGTGGGCTGCCTGTGGCTGCGGCGGCCGCGGCAAGAGCGAACGCTCGTCGAGCTCTGGCCGCTGGGGCTTGGCGGCCTGGCGCTGGCCTCAAGCCTGTCTCCCGCGCTGCAGGTGCTTTGGCCGGTGTGGGAGCACCGGCAGCGCTGGGCGGCGTTTGCCGCGGGAACGGCGCTCAGCGACGTGCGCCTGTTGCTGCCGCTGGTTGCCTTCGGTGGGCCGCTGGCGATCGGAGCCCTGCTGCACGCGCTGCTGGGGCTGAAGCTTTTCAGTGGCGGACGTGCGGCGCTCCATGAATGCCGTAGTAATAAGGCGTGGAGCGCGGCGCAGTGGTTTGCGCGCGACGCGAGCGCTTGGCCGGCCGATAGCGCATTGCGGCGGCAGTGGTGGATGTGGTTGGCGGCTTGGGCCGTGCCGTGTCTGGCTGTCTACCTGCTCACCGCCAGCGGGATCGCGCCGCTGATGCATCGCCGCTATGTGTTTAGCGCCGCTGCGCCGTTTGTGCTCTGGACGGCCGGTTCGATCGTGCGCTTGCGCGGCCGCGGTTTGCGATGGAGCGTGCTCGCCGCGATGCTCGCCATTCTGCTCGTCGAGCAAGGGAGCGTTCGAGCTTGGCGAGAAGGGACTTGGCCAGCGGCGGTGCGAGGTGAGGACTGGCGCGGGGCAGTGCAGTGGATCAATTCGCAAATCGACCCCGAGGAGCCGGTGGTCGTGTTCTGCGCCAGCAACTTGATCGAAGGGGCCGGCAAGGTACCGGCCGATGCAGCGATGCGCGAGTACCTGACGCTGCCGCTTCGCAGTATCTATCGCGTCGAAGCCGCCAGCCGCATCGTGCCGCTGGCCAACGATCCATCGACCTGGAAACGCACCGTCGCCGCGGAAATCGGACGACAGCATCAATCTGCTTGGCTTGTGGTCCGTTCGTCGGCGGCGGGTTTGGAGCATCGTTTGCAGGCTGGCGGAATGAGCGCCGGCCAGCGCCGCGACTTCGGCGGCGTGCAAGTTGCACGGGATCTGGGATTCAACTGAGAGCCTTAACGTCCTATAATCGACTCGACATACGACGATCAACGCGTGCATGCGCGTTTTGGAGTTGCGCTTTTCTCTGTGTGGCACAGGCTATGCCAGTGTCTTCCGCGTCGAAGCAATGGCCAGAAGGCCCGGAAAAGCGCTCCAGTGCCAAACGAATTGCTGCGGAGAAGTGTTGCAAGACGGTTCGCCGTCGGAGGTCTCTGAGGTCCTTCAGCCCTGGTAAACTTCGAAAAAGAGCCACTGGCATAGCCAATGCCACACAGGACCTAGGCATAAACCACGACTCCCAAACAAGTGCGCTGGTCTCGTGAACGCCAGCGCGATGCGCTGGGCCGAATAGTAAAATTTTTTGAAAGGTGTCCCACATGAGCAGCGGAGAGTTGGCGGATCGCGCAGCGACCATTCGTCAGCATCTAACTCAGCTGCGGGACAGTCTTTGACTACTCGGTCAAAGCTTCTCAAGTGGCCGCTATCGAATCGCAGATGGCGGCCGGCGATTTCTGGAACAACCAGGAGCGAGCCCAGCAGCTGCTCGGGCAGTTGAAAGGTCTGCGGTCGGTCGTCGTGCCGCTGAAAAGCGCCCTCGAAGCGGCGGCCGATCTAGATGGCTTGCTCGAGCTGGCCGAAGAAGATCCGTCGGCTTATGACGAAGTGGCTGGCGAGCTGACGCGGCTCGAACACGAAGTCGAGCAGCTCGAACTGCAAGCGATGCTCAATGGTCCACACGATTCGGCCGGCGCGATCCTCAGCGTCTATGCCCGCGACGGCGGCGTCGATGCCAACGACTGGGCCGAGATGCTGCTGAACATGTACATCAACTGGGCCAACCAGCGCGGCTGCGAAGTCGAACTGCTCGACCGCCAAGACAACCTCGAAGCGGGCATCACTCACGCTACGATCGCCATTCGCGGTCCGATGGCTTACGGTTATCTCAAAGGCGAAGAAGGGATGCACCGCCTGGTGCGGATCAGCCCCTTCAACGCAGAAGGCAAACGCCAGACGAGCTTTGCCGCCGTGGACGTTTCGCCCGAAATCACCGATTCGGGCGAGATCGAGATCGCGGAAAAGGACGTGCGCGAAGACACTTACCGGGCCAGCGGAGCAGGGGGCCAGCACGTCAACAAGACCGACAGCGCGGTCCGTTTGACCCACATCCCGACCGGCATCGTGGCC
>JBQCEI010001276.1:0-3037 GCA_051960375.1 Aureliella sp.
GGCCTCGGTCGTCCGCTGCCACTTGCTCGGCTGCGACTTCGGCGACATTTGGACCAGTCAGCTAGACGCCGGCACGTGGGAACTCCTCACCCTCCATCAACCATTAACTGCAGCCGCAGTCTAGGAATATGAGCACGATGGCGACCATCGACGAACCGAAGCGTTCCGCCAGCA
This sequence comes from Aureliella sp., assembly GCA_051960375.1. Taxonomy (GTDB): domain Bacteria; phylum Planctomycetota; class Planctomycetia; order Pirellulales; family Pirellulaceae; genus Aureliella. Next base: position 175 of record JBQCEI010001276.1, read on the forward strand.
ACTCGACGACGCCCGATGCGAGCCCAAACGGTACAGCGAGCAACCTCAACGGCAGCGCGAGCAGCCAAAGCGCCGCGGCAAACGGAATCCGCAAGCGCGGCGTCCCCGAAGGACTGTGGGTCAAGTGCCCGGGATGCGGCAGCACGATCTACCGCAAAGAAGCCGAACGCCTGCAGAACGTCTGCCCCAAGTGCCAGTACCACTTCTATGTATCGGCCCAGGAGCGCATCGCCCAAGTGCTCGACGAAGGCACCTTTGAGCAGTGGGATGAACAGCTCCGTTCGACCGACCCGCTCGAGTTCCAGGACAAGAAACGCTACTCCGAACGGCTGGTCGACGAACAAAAGCGCACCGGCCTGAGCGATGCGGCGCTCACCGGCACCGGCATGATTCGCGCTCGCCGCGTCGCCATCGGCGTGACCGACTCGGCTTTCATCATGGGCAGCATGGGATCGGTCGTCGGCGAGCGACTGGTGCGGCTGGTCGAACGAGCCACTGCGCAGGACTTGCCGCTGATCATCATCAGCGCCTCGGGCGGCGGCGCCCGCATGCACGAAGGCATTCTCTCGCTGATGCAGATGGCCAAGGTCTCAGCCGCGCTGGCCAAGTACCACGCTCGCGGCGGACTGTATATCTCGGTGCTGACCAATCCGACGATGGGCGGCGTCGCGGCCAGCTTTGCTTCGCTGGGCGACTTGGTGTTCGCCGAGCCGAAAGCGCTGATCGGCTTTGCCGGTCCGCGGACGATCAAGGCGACGATCAAGATCGAATTGCCGCCGGGCTTCCAGACTAGTGAATTCCTGCTGGAGCACGGTTACATTGATAGGATTGTGGAACGCAGTCGCCTCAAGAGCGAAATCGCTCGGGCGATCGATTATTGCGGGAAGTAGTCCTACATGGGTCTGTTTGACAAACTGAAGGGCATGATGGGCAGCGGCACCGCTGCCAAGCGCCGCGTTACCGACGTCGAAAGCCGCTTTGAGCGCTTGCGGTCTGCCGTCAGCGGCACGATGAGCAACTTCATCGTCGCGCGCGACCGCGAGAACAACACGATCGTCGGCGTGAAACTCTGCGATCTCGAGAAGGTAAAATTCTTCGAGAGCCGCTTCAAAGGGATGAACAAGCCCAGCGAAGGGGAAATCGCCACCTCGATGCACCACAAGTACATCGTCGAGACCCTCGAGTACGGCCTGACGACCAAAGGCGCTCCGTATCTGGTGATGGAGCTGGTCGATGGCCCGGGACTGCAGACGCTCATCCACAATCGCGAAGCGGGCATGCTCGATGGCAAGCGGCTGAACCTGATGGGCCAGATGGCCGAAGCGCTGAGCTACGTCCACAAGCAAGGCTACATCCACCGCGACATCTGCCCGCGCAACTTCATCTGCACCGCCGACATCAACACGATCAAGCTGATCGACTTCGGCCTCACCGTGCCGGCGACCAAGGACTTCATGCAGCCGGGCAATCGCACCGGCACGCCGCTGTACATGGCTCCTGAAGTCGTCCGCCGCCGCGCGACCGACCAGCGCGTCGACATTTTCTCGTTCGGCGTCACGTGTTATCAGCTGATGACGTTCGAGCATCCTTGGCCCGGCAGCGAAACCAGCGGCCTGGCAGCGCTCAACCACGACACCTCCAACGCCGCCGACATCTTCAAGTTCCGTCCCGACCTGAACAAGCAGCTCGGCAGTCTGATCATGCAGATGATCAAAGCCAAGCCCGAAGAGCGCTTGCCGTCGATGGACGCCTTCTTAAAAGCCTTTCGGCAGATTCCTTCCGAGACCAATCGCTGAGCCTATCGCTGCCCAGGCGGTTCTCGCTTAAGATTTTCGGCAGCTTCGCCCCATTCGCGGAGCCCCTCCGCGCTCTCTGCGTCCTCCGCGGTAAAAAATGAGCTGTGTACACGTAAAGGAAAGATTTTGAGTACATCCGCAAAGAAGCGGCCCGAGAACAAAAAGCCTGAGAAGAAGAAGCCTGAGAAAAAGAAGCCTGAGTGGTATGACTACCCCGAGTACTACGATCTCGGGTTTCAGGAAGATACGCCGAAGGAAATCGAGTTTCTGCAAAAGGCGTTCGAGCGCTATGCCGAGGGTCCGGTGCGGCGCATCATCGAGCCGGCTTGCGGCACTGGCCGCTTGGTCTTCCGCTTGGCTCAGCTTGGCTACGACGTCGCCGGCTTTGACCTCAACGAAAACGCGCTCGACTTCCTCCGCAAGCGACTCGACAAGGCCAAGCTCAAGGCCAACGTCTTTCAGGCCAACATGATCGACTTCAAAGTCGATAAGCCCTACGACGTAGCCCTCAATACGTTTAACACGATCCGGCACTTGCTGACCGAAGACGACGCCGCCGGGCACCTGCGCTCGGTGGCCGCTGCTTTGCGTTCCGGCGGGCTGTTTTTTCTCGGCTTGCACGTCATGCCGCCGGATGCCGACGAGCACTGCATCGAACGCTGGCGAGCCAAGAAGGGGAAGACGCAAGTCAGCTACACGCTACGGGTCGTCGACTGGCAGCAGCGCCAACGGCTCGAGCGTCTCCGCGTCTCGATGCTCATTCGCAAAGGCGAGCAGAAACCGCTGCGCGTGCAAACCGAAATGACGCTGCGCTCCTACACGCTCCCGCAGCTCAAAAAGCTGCTGGCCCAGGTACCCGAGTTCGAACTGTGCGAGTCGTTTGACTTCTGGTACGAAATCGACGAACCGGTCAAGCTCAGCCGCGACAGCAGCGACGTGCTGTTGGTGCTCCGCAAACGGTAGCGCGTTTGCAAAGCCGATTTTTTACCGCTGAGGAGGGGGGGGGGCCCGCAAGTAGAACCCCCCCCGGCCGCCAGCCCCCCGCGGCAATATTAGCGCCACGCCAA
>JBQCEI010001277.1:0-4030 GCA_051960375.1 Aureliella sp.
CTCTCCGCGCCTCCGCGGTAAAAAGGCTTTACTTCCGGACCGGCGGCGTTTCGACTTGGATGTGCAGTTCGTGCAGTTGCTTAGTTTCGACGTCGCCGGGCGCTTCGGTCATCAGGTCCATCGCCCGCTGCGTCTTGGGGAAGGCAATGCAGTCGCGGATGTTGTCCAGCCCGCCGAAGAGCATCACGACGCGGTCGATCCCGAGAGCAATCCCGCCGTGCGGCGGAGCGCCGTAGCGCAACGCGTCGAGCAAAAAGCCGAAGCGGTTCTTGGCCATCTCCGGCGTAATGCCGAGCAAGTCGAAGACGACCTGCTGCACTTCGCTGTCGTGAATACGAATCGTGCCGCCGCCCGCTTCGTAACCGTTGATGACCAGGTCGTACGCCTGGGCGCGGCAAGCGGCCGGATCGGACTTCAGTTTGTCGAGGTCCTGCGGCCGCGGCGCGGTGAAGGGATGGTGCATCGCGACCCAGCGATCTTCTTCCGGATCGCGGTCGAACATCGGAAACTCGACGACCCACGAGAAGTGCATCTGCTTCGGATCGTACAGCTGAAGCTCGGCCCCGAGGCGTTTGCGGAGTCCGTGCAGTCCCTTGCAAGTCACTTCCCAGCTGTCGGCCAGCAGCAGAATCAAGTCACCCGGCTGAGCGTCGAATCGCTCTTTAAAACCTTCGAGCACCGCGGGTTCGAGGTTCTTGCTGATCGGCGACCACAGCGACCCATCGGCCTCGCATCGCAGCCACGCCAACCCCTTGGCGCCGAAGTCGTGTTTGACGAACTCGGTCAGTTCATCAATGCGCTTGCGAGAAAACTCTTCGGCCCGCTTGTCGATCTTGATGCCGCGGACGAAACCGCCGCCGTCGACCGCGCCTCGAAAGACGCGGAACTCGGTTTGGCGAGCCAGATCGCTGCAATCGACGATCTCCAGTCCGAAACGCACATCGGGCGCATCGTGCCCGAAGCGCCGCATCGCTTCGTCATACGTCATGCGCGGCAGCGGCAGTTGCAAGTCGATGCCCAGGATCTCTTTGGCCATGCGTTGCATCAGACCGTCGATCATGCCCATGACGTCGTCGGCGTCGACGAAGGACATCTCGAGGTCCAGCTGCGTGAATTCGGGCTGGCGGTCGGCTCGCAAGTCTTCATCGCGGAAGCAGCGAGCGACCTGCATGTAGCGGTCGTAGCCGGCCACCATCAAAATCTGCTTGTACAACTGGGGCGACTGCGGCAGGGCGAAGAACTTGCCCCAGTGCACGCGGCTGGGCACCAAGTAATCGCGGGCACCTTCCGGAGTGCTGCGGCCGAGGATCGGAGTCTCGACGTCGACGAAGCGATGCTCGGCGAAGTAATTGCGCATCAGATTGATGATGCGACTTCGCAGCAAGAGCGTCCGCTGCATCGATTCACGGCGAAGGTCGATGTAGCGGTACTTCAGCCGGATTTCCTCGCCAGGCAGTTCCTCTTGATTGGGAAAGAAGGGCGGCGTCTGGCAGCGGTTGAGCAGCCGCACTTCGTCGGCAATCAGTTCAATTTCGCCAGTGTCGAGCTTTTCGTTCGTCTTGCCTTCCAGCCGCTGACGGACGACGCCCGAGAACAGTGCCACATCTTCGCCGCGGAGCTTCTTGGCATTCTCCAGCGCTTCGGTGCCGCTGTCGGGACTGACCATTACCTGCGTCTTGCCGTAGCGATCGCGGACGTCCAGAAAGATCGTTTGACCGTGATCGCGAGTCGTGTCAATCCAGCCGCACAACGTCACACGCTGGCCCACATGTTCTTTGCGCAGTTCGCCACAGGTGTGCGTTCGCAACAAAATTCGGACTCCTTTGAAGCCACTCGATTCCGCAGGGTTTACTGAGACTGGGCATTTTAGTCCAGATAGCCAAAGCGACTAGTGCCCGTTTTCACCCGCGCTCTCCGCGCCCTCTGCGGTAAAAACTCAGGGCTGGCTTTTCGCGGCCGCGCGCTTGTTGAATTCCGCCGGGTCGAACGGATCGACTGGCGCAGTGCCGGCTGGGGCTGAGCCGGCTGGGGCTGAGCCGGCTGGGGCTGAGCCGGCCGGAAGAGCGGCCGCCGGGAAAGTGGTGGCCGCAGGGGCCGAGGCGGGATTGCGCGGCGGCTCGCCCAGCGCTTGTCGCACCTGGTCGTCCAACGCATCGAGTTCGCTCAGCGAGGGCCCGTCGCTCGAAGGCTGGACGCCGAACTTGGGCTGGCGAGGCACCGGCCGCAACCGACCTGCGCGAGGATCGATCGGCATCGGGCCGCCTACTCCAAAGGAGCCAGCCCCAACGCTATAGCCACTGTTGTTCGCAGACTTAGAAGTGCTGCCGGTGTAGACCGCCTGCACGGCGCCGCCCGATGCACTCGAACCGGTATCGACCGCGGCCAGCACCGGATTGCGGGCCAGCGACGTCCAGCTCTGCAGGGCCTCAATCAGTTCGGTTTCCTGCGTCGCAATGCTCGGCTGCTTCTGGATTCCGTGCTTGGTCATCGCATACCGCAGGAGGACGCTCATGTTGGACTGGTCCGCTTCGATAAACTGCAGCGCGCTGCGGCAGTTCTGCTCGGAAATGCGAGCCCGCGCGGTACCGATCGGCTGGATGATTTTCAACTGGTTCGTTGCGCTCAAGCCGTGACAGCCCGACTGCGAACAGCGATTGATCAGGATCGGCTGCACGCGATCGGTAAAGGCAGCTGCGACCGCTGGAATGAGCGGCGTTTCCTCTGGGATGCCGGAGGCTGAGGCAGTCTGCACTTCGCCCGCACTGGTGCCGGGCGATGACAAAGGAGGCAGGCCGAGATAATTGCGGAAGGCTTCATCCTTGAGCAGCTGCTCGCGGAGTTCGACCCCCAGTTGCTTGACGAGCGGATTGGAGCCGGCTTCGCGGTTCACGTCGAGGAAGTGCTTGGCAGCGTGCTCGTTCAAGCCGACCGACAAACACCAGCGAGCCAAGCGCATGTTCTCGCCTGGCCCGAGCCGAGAGTAGCGAGCGAGCTTGTGACGGTAGACTCCCTCGAGGTCGTCGGCGATGAATTCGACTTCTTTAGCCGGCTTCGATACGCGAGCACCCGGAGAGATTTCGATGACGACTTGATCGCCCAGTTGCCGCACCAGGCCGCTGAGGCAGTGATCGTTTTTCAGCAACACGCAACGCGTATTTTCACTCGTGCCCTCCGCCGCGGGCGGCTCGGCGGCCGGCGCGATCGCCACCAAGAGCGCCAGCCCAATGCAGGCGGCTCCCGATACTCGTGCCCAACAGATGTGCAATCTCGATAAAATACGCATGGTTGGCGGAAAAGTAGGCTTGCCGCCACCTGCAAGTCAATAGCATTTTGGCTCTTCTCGAACCTAGAGGCGACTTCGATCGTGCGGTATGTGTGTGCCACTGGCCTTAGCCAGTGTCTTCACTCCCGAAGTTAAAAGCTGACCAAAGGAGCGGCCCGTTCCAAGGCCAAGGAATCCCTGGGCATTGGAAGACTAATGATCTGTCAGGCTTCACACTTCGACAGGGAAGACACTGGCTAAGGCCAGTGGCACACAAAGCCAGTAAAATTCGAGAAGGGCGACATTTGGGGAGGTTCTGGCGCGTGCAACGATTGAGTGTCTGGTTTTCCGGCCGCGTCCAAGGTGTCGGCTTTCGCGCGACGGTGGCTCGCCTGGCTCGCAATTACGACGTCACCGGCCGCGTACGCAACCTGACCGACGGCCGCGTCGAGCTCGAGGCCGAAGGGGAGCGGAAGGAGCTGGAACGGTTCCGCGACGCGATCGCTCTGGAAATGAAGCGATTCATCGGCGATCAAACCGAACGCTGGAGCCCGGCCGCCGGACACTGGGCTACGTTTGAAGTGGCCAGCGATCGGTAGAATATTAACGCGACGCCAAAACTTCGAAGTTGTGCTATTTGTCCAAAATCGGTGTGGCACTGGCGCGGGCAGTGTGTTTCTTATGGAAGTGACCAAAACGCCCCCCCCGGGGCGGTGCAACCTCCGCCGGGGCCCCCTAAAGAACGCTCGCAGACAGGTTAACGCAACC
>JBQCEI010001278.1:0-3672 GCA_051960375.1 Aureliella sp.
TCCCTGATGTAGTTGCAATTCCGGGTTGGTATAGCCCGGCATCTTTGGCTTCCCTTCAGTGGAGTATCGAACGGGCAGTCCCGCGTGTGCTGATGTCAGAGTCGACGGCTTGGGACCACAAGAGACTATGGATCAAGGAACGCATGAAGAGTTACCTGCTTCGTAGCTTTTCAGCAGCATTCGTTGGAGGTTCTCCTCACGCGGATTACTTGGCACAGCTGGGCTTCCCACGAAACAACATCACAACCGGGTACGATGTCGTAGACAATGGCTATTTTGCCCAGGGGGCTGCACGCGTAAAAGCAAATCAAGCCGTCGAGCGTGCTAAGCGTGGACTTCCCAACAACTACTTTCTTGCATCCGCCAGATTTGTGCCGATTAAGAACTTGTTAGCTCTCATCCGAGCTTACGCGCAGTATCGCACGCTGACTTCGGGAACTCCATGGTCTCTTGTGTTATTGGGAAGCGGGCCACTGTTTAGCGAGATTCAAAAGGAGGTCGAGGCTTGTTGTGTCCAAGATCATGTATTGTTTCCTGGCTTCATTCACTATGACGAGTTGCCGGCATACTACGGGCTGGCGAACGCATTTGTGCACGCTAGCCGAGTCGAGCCCTGGGGGTTAGTTGTTAATGAGGCCATGGCGTCCGGTCTACCAGTTCTGGTGTCCGACCGTTGTGGCTGTTCAGCAGATCTTGTGCAGGAAGGCGAGAACGGATTTACTTTCGAACCCTCAAACACGGAGCAACTGGCGCAGCTGATGGTCCGCATTGAGTCCAATCCTTCGGCTTCTCTCGGAGCGGCGAGCCAGCGGATTATTTCGGATTGGGGCTCTCATCGTTTCGGTACGGGCCTGCGCACGGCGGCGCAGCTGGCAATTAGTGCCGCAGCGCTGAAACCCGGTATGCTGACATCGGCAGTGATGCGAATGCTGTCTCTGGGACCGACATGACGCGTTTGCTAGTTAAGTCCACGGCTCCTGCATTTTAGAGTGCCAGTGAAAATCCTATGTGTGGCATAGCAGGTATTGTTGATCGCGACGCCCCGAGGATAGGTTTTTCTCTGCGGCGGATGGTGGCCGCTCAGAAACATCGTGGACCTGATGGCGACGGTGCGACGGTCATCAACGATGGTTCGCTGAGCATTGCCTTGGGGCATAGCCGGCTCGCAATACTCGATTTGTCTCCGGCCGGAGCTCAGCCACTAGTGCATCCAGTTACAGGGGACGTGTTAATCTTTAACGGTGAGGTGTACAATTTTCTCAAGCTACGATCGGAGCTTGAGGCACTTGGTTGTTCGTTTTCCGGACATTCCGACAGCGAGGTTTTATTGCATGCGTTAGTGCAGTGGGATACTGCTGCACTTGACCGAATCGAGGGTATGTTTGCGTTTGCATTCTACCGGTGCACGACCAGGTCATTGCTTCTAGCTCGCGACCCGCTAGGAATCAAACCTTTATATATGGCGTATGCCAAGGAACGTTTGATCTTCGCGAGCGAAGTTCGTGCTATATTGGCCTCCGGACTAGTTTCAAGAGCGATTAGCCGGCGTGGCTTGGCTTCTTATCTGGCGTATGGGGCTGTGCAAGAACCGGATACCATATGGGAGTCGGTTTGCACGTTGCCGGCGGGCCATTATTGCAAGGTGCAACTGGGCACTGATGCGCTGCAGGCACCCCTGCGTCCGCAGGCCTACTGGAGCATTCCGAGAATCGATGAGGCATGCAATGAATCAATCGCAGTTGAACGCGTACGTTCGACCCTAATCGAGAGCGTTCGCGACCACCTTGTAAGCGACGTGCCAGTCGGCGTCTTCCTGTCGTCGGGCATCGACAGCACGCTTGTTGCTGGGCTGGCTTCGCGTCTCAAGCCAGATGTTCGCTCATTCACTGTAAGCTTTCCGGAAGATTCACAGCTGGATGAATCCGGAATTGCCGCAGAGAGTGCTGCATTACTCGGCATAGCACATGTCAATGTGCCGGTGCTGAGCGATATGGCTTTGAAGTGTGTTTCGGACTGGTTTGAGCACCTTGATTCGCCTTCGATGGACGGTCTGAACGTATTTGTGATATCACGAGCAGTCCGCGCCGAAGGCATAACTGTTGCGCTCTCCGGTCAAGGGGGAGATGAACTGTTCGGAGGCTATCCTTCTTTCACAGACGTTCCTCGCGTCTGCAGGGCCCGCAAGTTACTAGACCGCTTGCCCAAAGCAGTCATTCGCAACTGCCTGAATCTTGCTCTGCGTAACAAGAGTCTGGCATATCGAGAAAAGGCTTTTGCCATGTTTGAGGCCAGTAATTCGGTCTTATCCATCTATTTGCAGCGGCGGCGGACGCTGTCAGACGCTCAGCTGAAGTCGCTTGGAGTGACCGCTGCAGATTATGGCCTATCACCTGATTTTTTACCGCAGGAATCACTCCTGCCGGCAGAACTGCAACGCTTAGACGCCCGTGAACAAGTGTCGCTCTTCGAATCTCGCTATTATATGGGCAACATGCTTCTGCACGATGGAGATGCAAACGGCATGGCCAATTCTTTAGAGATTCGTGTGCCGTTCCTAGACAGTCGGATGCTGCAACTGGCTTATTCGATCCCCGGCAATATCCGCTTTCCCAAAGGGCGTCCGCCTAAGCATATGTTGCGGCACGCCTTTCCGGATCTCCTTAATGGTGCGGTACTTCGGCAGAAGAAACGCGGCTTTGCGCTGCCTGTGAAAAGATGGATGAGCGGAGTTCTGAAGGAACGCTGTGAAGAATCCATCAGGGCTCTCTCGACGCATGCCGGGCTTGATGCTCGTGGAGTCGACCACATCTGGCAAGCTTACCTGGCTGAACCAGACTCGCCAATATGGAGTCGAGCTTGGCAATTAAGCGTCCTTGGAGACTACCTTGTTCGATGGGGATCGGCAGACACGCCAGTGCTTGCCCAACTGCCGAGATAGTAGGTTCGCTAGACCTCGATCAAGCGAAGCCCTATTTGGCAGAAAGCTGAGAAAACTCGAAAACCCTTCGGAAACATTGGTGTTTAAGAGGTTGCAACACATCTCGTCCATCAAGCACCGGAGGGTTTCGAGTGAACGCCAAGGTACGCCAAGCAATCAAACGACGCAAGCGCAGGCTCGAGGCTCGAATCGATAAAGCCAAGATGCCCAGCACGCCTGCAATCAAGACCGGCAAGATCGAGCTGGAGCTGGCCGACCGGCAGCAGGCGATCGCCGCAGGCGGACTGGGGGCCATCATGCAACTGATCAACACCGTCGAGTTGCGCAAGCACATCAATCGAGCGATCCCTCTGTTTAAGCTCTACATGCCTTACGACGAGGCCGACCATGTGCTCAACATCGCACTGAATCTCTTGGCCGGTGGCACTTGCCTGGATCACTTGGAACTGCGGCGCACCGACGAAGCTTATCTCAACGCTGTGGGCGCCGAGCGCATTCCCGATCCGACGACCGCCGGCGATTTCTGCAGGCGCTTCGACGGCGCGAAGATCCTTCAGCTCATGCAAGGCATCAACCGGGCCAGGCAGAGCGTCTGGAACGAGCAACCACCGGAGTTCTTCGAGCGAGCCGTCATCGAAGCCGACGGAACGATGGTCGAAACTTCCGGCCAGCGCAAAGAAGGCATCGGCATGAATTACAAGAAGCAATGGGGCTATCACCCGCTGGTGGTCACG
>JBQCEI010001279.1:0-15072 GCA_051960375.1 Aureliella sp.
TAAAAACCGAACTCTTCGTACTAGCTCAGCACGAGTGGCCCATCGCCGGTGTAGTCGGCGTTGCCGAAGCGTTCGATGTGATGGCCGAACGCGTGGGCCAGCGAGAGCAACAAGCGGTTGTGCGGAACGTTCTTGAGTTTCACCGAGCGTCCCATCTTCATGTTCGGCGCTCCGCCGACCAGGATGAACGGAATGTTGTTCAAGGTGTGCGAGTTCCCCTTGCCCAGCTCGTTGGTCCAGACGATCAGCGTGTTGTCGAGCATCGAACCTTCGCCGCCGGGCTCGGGCGTCGCGGCCAGGCGCTCGGCCAAGTAAGCCACCTGTTCGGCATACCAGGTGTTGATCTTGACCAGCTTGTCGACCGCTTCGGCATTGCTGTCCGGCTCGTGCGAAAGTTCATGGTGCCCTTCGTCGATGCCGAGCCAGCGCATCCGCGGCTGGCCGACCGAGTTGGTGATCTGCAGCGTGGCCACGCGGGCAAAGTCGCCCAGGAAGCTGTTGACCATCAAGTCGATTTGCATTTTGCAAATCTTCGGGATGTTATCGTTGTCGTCTCGAACTCCCGGCGGCAATTCCGGGACCGGATGATTCAGCGGCGTTGCGGGGGTCTTCAATTCCTGCTCGAGCTGGCGCACCAGAGCGGTGTGTTGTTCGAGCAACTGCCGGTCTTCCTGGCTGACCAGCTTTTCAACCTTGTTCAGTTCCTCGGTGACGTTGTCGAGCACGCTGGCGAGAGTCGCCTGGTCTTCGACGCTGCCGTAGAGCTTGCGGAACATTTGATACGGATCGTCGATCGGCGCGATGGGCTGGTTGGGGCCCGAGTAAACCATGCGCGTCCAAGTGTCGGCGCGGTCGGGCACCGCGACGCCGAATTCGAGCGAGCCGAAGCGCGTTCGCGTGGCCTCATTCGCCTGCAGGAAGCGCTTGATCTCCTGGTCGATCGAGTGGCCGCTGGCCCAACCGGCCGGCGTGTCAGAGCCGCCTTGGATGTTGCCCGGGAACAGCTCGATGCCGGTCAGCAGACAACCGATGCCGCGCATGTGGCTATCGCCGTCGCCGCGGATCTTGTCGCAGACTCCGTGCAGAGTCAGCAACTGCTTCTTGTAGGGAGCCAGTGGTTTGAGGATGTCCTTCAGTTCGAAGTCGGCCCCTTCGGCATCGGGCCAGAAGCGATCGGGAAAGGTTCCGTTGGGACTGAAGACGACAACCAAACGCTGACGTCGCGATGCCTCGGCGGCCAAGCCCAGGCTGGGCAGGTTCAAGACGAACGGCAAAGCAGCGGCGCCTACACCCACATCACGCAAAAAGCGGCGACGATAAAGATTGGTCATGATGTTACCCTTCTGAGTGCAAAGCGACACCGCGCTGTGACGAGACGCGCATGATGTCGACGATCAATTTCTGGATGGAAAATTCGTTCTTCACAAAGCGCTCGCGCAAGCCCGCGACGGTGTCGGGACCGAAGGCGGCCGGCGGCTGTTTGACCAGGTGATAAAACAGCTGCTGGACGAAAGCGCTTTGCACTTCGGGACTGTCGACCAAGAAATTGGCCAGTTCGCGGCTGCCGTTGTAAGCGGTCAGTTTGCCTTGGCGGTCGCGGTAGTTGCCCGCGGCGTTGATCGGCTTGCCTTTTTCTTCGCTGCGGAAGCGGCCGATCACATCGAAATTCTCCAGCCCGAAGCCTAATGGATTGATCATGCCGTGGCAAGTTTGGCAGGAGGCGGGGCTGGTTTGCAACAGCACGCGCTCGCGCGTCGTCAGGCTGGCATGCAAGTCGGGCGCGATCGGCGTCACCGCCTCGGGCGGCGCTTTGATCGCTCGGCCCAGCACGCTGCGAGCCAGGAACACACCGCGATGGATCGGCGAAGTCGTATTAGTGTACGAGAAGGTCGCCATCAAATACGGATGCGTCAACACTCCGCAGCGATCCGCCCCGCAGGGGACTTTGACGAAGTCATCGCCGAGGCGATCGCCTTGGGCCGCCGCGAACTCAGGCGCGTAGATCTCGGCCAGCGAACGATTCAAGAACAAGTAGTCGGCCTGCAACAGCTGGCGGAAATCGCTGCGCTCGCTCCAGACGACTTCATCGAGGAACAGATCGACCGACGTCCGCAGATCGCTGGCGGTTTGCGTGGTGAACTGGGGCAGGGCGTTCGGGTCCTTGGCAAGTTCGAGATCCGAGTCGAGCTTGAGCCAGTGAAACAGAAACTCACGCAGCTTTGCTTTGGTGCGCGGGTCGGTCAGCATGCGCTGCGCCTGGGCGGTGATGAGCCCTTCGTCGCTCAGCTCATGCTCACGGGCTGCGCGCAGGAGAAAGTCGTCGGGCAGCGAATCCCACATCCCAAAGCTCAGGCGCGTGGCGATGGCCATCTGCGGATCGCCCGCTTGACCCAGTTCACGGAAGAGAAAACTGGGGCTCTTCAGCGCAACTAGACAGACGCGCTTGACCGCCGACTCAGGAGTGTCGGCGTTTTGGAAGAATCGATCGACCGCCTGCTCGCGCTCCGAGTCGCTGAGCGTGCGGCACCAGGCTTTTTCCACCAACCGGTAACAGAATTCTTTGATCTTGTCCGTGCGCTCGGGCTGATCAGCCTTGGTGCCAGCCAGCTCGTTCAAGCGAGCGACGACCTGGTCGGCAACGGCCAGGGCAGCGTCGGTGGTCGCCTGGTCCCATTCCTTGTTGATGGCGCTGCCGCGCGCATAGCCCGCGCTGCTGTCGTCCGGTGGAAACTTGGTCGGAGCGACGATGAGCTGATGCGAACCGCCGGGGCGCAGGTTCTGAGCTGGCACCACGCGCTCGATGTCGCGCGGCGGTTTCCATTTCAGACGGATCGACCCGGTCAATTCGCCGGACTTGAGGAACTCCAGCCGCAGCTGATACGGGCGTCCACCGAGCAGGAAAATCGAGCCGCGGAAGAAGCGGTCATCGCCCGAGCGGACCCATGCATCGATCAGCGGCGTGCGATCGTCGTTGATCCACAGGCGCGCGGCGTTCTCGGTTTCGATGCAGAACTCGTACTGACCCGTTTCGGGGGCAAGGATCGAGCCTCGCCAACGCATCCCAAAGTTGCTCTCTAGAAAATTCTCGTCATCGGGTCGGCCTGCCGCGAAGTCGAAGTCGATCGTCCTATCGACGCGCTCGAACACTCGCTTCTGAAAGCGACGACCATCGTAGTAGTCGCCGTGCAGCCCCGGCTGCTTGCCCGGATCGGACGGCCGGTCGCGGGGGACGAAAAGATCGGTCACGGCGTTGCGAAACTGCGGAACGGTCAAGCGCGCCAGTTCGATCCGTGCCGGTCGCATCCGCTCGCGAGCGACTTCCGAATAGAACGCCTGGTGAATGTAGGCGGCTACCGCGGCTGATTCTTCGGCTGAACAGAGTTCCGGCTCTCCTTCGGGCATCGTTTGATCGATGACGGTGGCCAGTTCAGTGATCGACAAGTCGCCGGCCAGCGGTTCGTTGTACTTGTCATGTGTCCCTTGTCCATCCTCGCCGTGGCACGAAGCACAGTGCATGCGGTACACGGCTCGCCCAACAGAATGGTCGTCGGCTGCGGCGGCAAGTGGCCAGATCGCGCAGGCGACACTAGAGACGATGATCGCCAGAGGCAATGCTCGATTCATCGAATTATCCAGGCAGGTTGCAAAGGCGGGAGGGGGATCACTGGTCAGGCAGGTGGCAGGGACCGGAGAAAAATTGGGCGAAGCCTATCAGGGGGAAAGGCGAGCCAATTTGTCACTCACTGCCATCGGCTGGGCCCGGCGTAGTGGACCAGTAATTCGTGGCTCTTCATTTTACGCTGGCAAAGCAAATTCCGTCAAACAGATGAGGCCTGCGCGGGCACGCATTCGCGTGGCTCGAGGCGAGGTGTTCCGCCGCACCCGAGCCGCATGAGATCTCGAGCTCTCAGGTTGCCAAATCGCGTGCATTGGTATAATTCTCGGCACCTTTCGATCGTCCTTGCTTATTCGCTAACAACTTACTGGTTACTGCTTCCATGATCGCAATCGATAAAGCTGCCCAGTTGCCCGATGACCAACGAATCGTCATTACTGCCATCGGACTGACCAGTCCCAACGGGAACAACCTGGAGGCTTACCGCGAGAACTTGTTGGCCGGCCGCAGCGGCGTGCAAGATTACGAGATTCGCTATGTCGGCAAGACGCTGGCCGGCGTGTGCGATTTTCCAGCGACTCAGTACCAGTCAAAGAAGGACGTGCGCCGCGGCACGCGGGCTGGCAGCGTCGGCGTTTGGGCGGCCAACGAAGCGGTGCAGCGCAGCGGCCTGGACTGGCCAAATGTCGACCGCTCGCGAGTCGGCATCTACATCGGTGTGACTGAGCATGGCAATGTCGAAACCGAAAACGAAATCTATCAGATCAAAGGTTTCGATTACGACACTCAGTATTGGTCGCATCACCACAACCCGCGGACCGTGGCCAACAACCCGGCTGGCGAGATCGCGCTCAACATGGGCATCACCGGCCCGCATTACACGATCGGTGCTGCTTGCGCCGCCGGTAACGCCGGCATCATCCAGGGCGTGCAGATGCTTCGACTCGACGAGTGCGACGTCGCGCTGGCCGGCGGAGTGTCCGAGAGCATCCACACGTTCGGAATCTTCGCGAGTTTCAAAAGCCAAGGCGCTCTGGCGACGCACGAAGATCCGGCCAAAGCCTCGCGCCCGTTCGACCGCGACCGCAACGGCATCGTCGTCTCCGAAGGGGCCTGCATCTACGTGCTCGAGCGGCTCAGCGATGCCCGCAAGCGCGGCGCGAACATCATCGCCGAGATCGTCTCCTACGCGATCAATACCGATGCCACCGACTTCGTCCTGCCCAACCCCGAACGCCAAGCCCAGTGCGTCGAGCTGGCGCTGAAGCGCGGCGGACTGGCCAGCGATCAGATCGATATCGTGAGCACGCACGCCACCGGTACTTCGAGCGGCGACGCACAGGAGTGCCAAGCGCTGCGGACCGTCTTTAGCGACTGCGAGTCGGTGCACTTCAACAACACCAAGAGCTTCATCGGACACACGATGGGAGCGGCCGGCGCGCTGGAGCTGGCTGGCAACCTGCCGAGCCTGACCGACAAAGTGTGTCACGCGACGATCAACGTCGACCATCTCGACCCGGAGTGCGCGCTGCCGGGGCTGGTCGCCAACCAGCCGCGGGAAATGCGGCGAGCTCGCTACATTCTCAACAACTCCTTCGGCATGCTCGGCATCAACTCGGTGCTCATCGTCCGCAGCCTCTAGCAGCCTTCTCCGTCTTCTCTCCGCGCTCTCTGCGTCTCCGCGGTAAAGATTTTTTTCACCGCGGAGGACGCGGAGTGCGCGGAGAACGTCGTTGACGATTCTGGTACAATTTCTGCCGCGATTGCCTCTTGATCTCCTTTCAAGCTTTGACTCGCAGCCGTTTATGGGGTGTCTACGATGGATTGGTATCGAAAAACTAGGGAACGCGTGGCGAGTTGCTTTTGCGCCGCGCTGGTGACGTGCTCGGGAGCCGCCGGAGCGGGACTGATGGGAGGCGCGCATGCGGCCTTGGCCCAAACCGCCGCTCGAGCTCAAGCAACGCAAGGAGCTGCGCCGGCGAAAGCTGCTGCGGCGGCTCCGGCGATCGATCTGAAGCAGACCGCTTTGGCGTTGGCGCCCAGCGACGCTGCTTTTTTCAAGTCCTCGCTCAACATGCGCAAGGGCTGGAAAGAGATCGAAGAGGGCTGGCTGGCCGACGTCCGCCGCGTGCCCTACGTCCAGCAGCTCGAAACGTATCTGCGGGCTCAGTGGGATAATCCGGAGGGGCAGGGAGCTCAGGCCAAGGCTTTCCTGGACAGTCCGATCGCTCAAGACATCCTGCATCTGATTGTCGATATGAGCGCTCAGGAGTGCTTCATCTATGGCGAGCACAACTGGACCGATTTTCTCGACGGCGTGGCGACGCTGCAAAGCGACCTCTCCCAGCTCGATACGAACGATCAGGAAGAGCTGAACGAATACTTCATGCAGGTTGACAAAGCCGACGTCGACGCCGTTCCGGTGCCGACGACGATCATCGGTTTCCAGCTCAGCGACGATGCCAACGCTCGCACGCAGCTCGATGCATTGCAGGGAGTATTGCAATTGGCTCTGGGCAGCGCCGACGAGCTGAAACCGCTCGCCGAAGGACTGCGCCGCAAGGACCTCGATAACGGACAGATCCTTTCGATCACGCTTGAGGCCGACGACATTCCTTGGGATACGTTTCCGGGGCAAGACGACGAAGAGATAGCTAAGACGCGCGATCACTTGCGTGAGCTGTTGGCCGGTCGCAAAGTGGTGATTTCGCTGGCGGTGATCGACAAGCGGCTGTTGCTGGCCGTGAGCGAAAACGCCGACACGCTGCTGCAAATGGGCAGGGGCAAGAGCTTGCTGACCAACAAGCGGTTTAAACTGCTGACCGACGCCAAGCCAGCCGATCTTCGCGGCGTTTCGTACGCGTCGGCCGAGTGGCGGACGGCGATTTGGAATGTCAACTTCGGCAGCTACTTCGAACGCTTGGCACAGCAAATCTCCGGGCCGCTCGTCGCGCTGGCCGATGATCCCGATTCGCTCCAAGAGTGGCAAGAGAAACTGATCGAAGATTGCCAATGGCTCGACGAACAAATCGCCGAGTTGATGCCCGAGTATGCCGAGGCGCTGAGTTATTCGTTCGCCACGCCTCAAGGAAAAGAAACCTTGACGTACGACTGGACGCCGAGCGTCTTTCTGGAAAATGCCAAGCCGCTCGCCGTGGCTAGCCATGGCGGCACCGCTCCACTCATCCTCGCCGCTCAGCGACAGCAGCCGCTGGATGAAGTCGCCGAGATCATCGATGCAGTGATGGACGAAATCCCGGTGCATGCCAAGCAGCTGATCGAATCCGGGGTCTTCGACGAAGACGATGCCGAGAAGGCTCAAGAGATCTTCGACGGTGCTTGGCCGATCGTCGAAGACATGTACGCTGCGGTTCGCGACGACATCATGCCTTCGCTCGACGGCAGAGAATGCCTGGTGGCGGTCACGGCCATTTCGACCTTGAACCATTTGAGCGAGGATGCTCCGCCGCCGCCCGAGCCGCTGCCGGTTCCCGAAATCGGCTTGGTGCTCAAGCTCAACAATGAAGACCAGTTCTTGAGCGGTTGCAACGAATTTCTCACGGCGCTCAACGAGATGATCGGCTTCGTTCGCGATCAGAACCCGGACGCCCTGCCGCCGGATCTTGAGATCCCTCCGCCGGACGAAGAAAGCCTGCCAGGCGGCGGCACGCGGTTCTCCTATAAGAGCTTCGCGCCAGCTCCGTTTGAGCAGTTCCAGTTGCAGATGGCTATCGACAACCAAGTGGCCGTGCTGGGCTACAGCACTCGCCAGGTGCGCGACATGTTCCAATCGCGACCGCTGGCTGCTCGCCCCGCTTGGTACAACGAAAATCAGCCGACGGCCGCCGTCGGATTCATCGACATAGCTGGCATCTTCAAAGCCATCAAGCCGTGGGTGCACTACGGGCTCGCCGCCAGCGGCAAGGAACTGAACGAACCGCTGGGCCCCAGCACGGGCGACGCCCCGGTACCCACCGGCGCCGACATCCTCCAGATTTGGGATACGTTCAACCGGTTTGGAAAAGCGGCTGGTACGACGGTTATCGATAAAGACGACGTTACCGTTTCGCACTGGATTTGGGTTGCCCAGTAGCGGTGAATGTCGAAGCTAGGTTGTGCCTTCGTGTCCTTGGGGATCGAGTGATTTACCACCAAGACGCGAAGGCACGAAGAAGAGATGATTCTTAACCCAACGGAGTTTGCAGTTTTTATGGGGATGGAAAACTACACGCGTCATCAGCAGTCGATCATCAAGCGTTATTACAAGAACGCGGATTCGATCGCCTTGCAGCGCGCTCAGGAGCTTTGCACCGAGCTCTATTTGGCCGAGGGGAAGAAGCGAGCGAAGATCTGGGACACGCTGGTAAAGAACCTCGAAAAGCTCGAAGTTCCCGCCGAGCAGATCGAACACTTGCGAAAGACCGATAACCCGGAACTGGTCATCAAGACGCTTGAGTCGAAGCTGTGAGTTGGCAGTTTGCCACCGCCGGCCGCGTCGTCTTTGGCCGAGGGACCACCGCCCAAATCGGCCAGGTTGCGAAGCGTTTGTGCGTGACGCGGCCGTTGATCGTCAGCGACGAGCAACTGGCCGCTCTGGGATTTACCAAGCGTTTGGCCGAAACACTCGAACGGGCCGGATGCAAGCCGCAGTTCTTCACCGGTTGCGAGCCGGAACCGCCGTGGGAATGCGCGGTCGCTGGTGCGGGTGTTGCCCGCGAGCACACTTGCGATTGCCTGGTCGCTATCGGCGGAGGCAGCAACATCGACGTGGCCAAAATGATCGCCGTGCTGGCTCGCTACGGCGGCGGGCCGACCGACTACTTCGGCTTCGACCGCATTCCCGGCCCGGTGATGCCGCTGATCGCTTGTCCGACGACTGCGGGCACCGGCAGCGAAGTCTCGCATTCCGCCGTGCTGACCGATCGCGCCGCGGGTACGAAAGTCAGTACGCTCAGCCCGTATCTCCGGCCAGCGGTAGCGCTGATCGATCCCGAGCTCACCGATTCGTGTCCACAGGCGGTCACGGCGCACAGTGGCATCGATGCACTGGTGCATGCGATCGAAGCGATCACGGCTCGCCGCTCTGACGAGATGCCCGACCAGCAGCAGGTGCTCGACCGCGCATACGAAGGGGCTTACGGACTGACGCAATTGCTGGGCCTCGAGGCGGTGCGCTTGATCGGCCGCAGCCTGGCTAGAGCGACTGCCCATGGTGGCGACTCGGCGGCTCGCGACGACATGGCCCAAGCCGCCATGCTGGCCGGCATGGCCTTTTCCAACAGCGGCGTAGCCTTGGTCCACGCTCTCGAATACCCGGTCGGCGTGCTGACCCATTGCAGCCATGGCGAAGGCAACGGGCTGCTCTTGCCGCACGTAATGCGGTTCAACCTCGAGAGCCGCATCAATGAGTTTGCTCGCATCGCCGAAGCGCTCGATGGCCAGACGTGCAGTTCGCAACTGCCTCCCGATCGCGCTCGCCAGCTAGCTCAGCAAGCAGTTGAGCGCGTCGAGTCGCTGCAGTCGCAACTGGGCATTCGTCGGCGCTTGCGCGATCTCGGCCTGCCCCGCGAAGCTATTCCCGGCGTCGCCGCCAAAGCGTTCGGCATCAAACGGCTAATGGACACGAATCCGCGCTCACCCACTGAACACGATTTGGTGGCTAACTTAGAAGCTGCGTATTAGAACGCATTCTTGGTGTCTTTGTGTCTTGGTGGTTCGTTCTCTGGATTTCGATGAACCACTAAGACACAAAGACACCAAGGAGGAATTCGTCTACTTAACGCGAGCTCTACCATGCATCGCCGCCAATTTGCACAGCTTCTCGCATCGGCCACTCTCGCAACATGCTCGGCGCCTCGCGCTCTACGCGCTCAGCAACTCCAGGCTCGCCAGACTACGGTCGCTCGCGGTCGCCGGGCAGCGGCAGCGACGGTGCATCCGCTGGCCACTGAAGCGGCGATGACTGCCTTTGCTCGCGGCGGCAATGCGGTCGATGCGGCGGTGGCGGCTTCGTTGATGCTTTCGGTCGTCGACATCCATAACTCGGGCTTGGGGGGCGGCGGGCTGGCGCTGGTCCGCACGCCCAGCGGTAAAGTCGTCGCACTCGACGGGCGCGAGCGAGCTCCGCTGGCTGCCACGCCGCAGACGTTCATGCGCGGCGGCAAGGCCGATCCCGCGCTCAGTCAAACCGGTCCGCTGGCGGTCGCCACGCCAGGATTGCCGGTTCTGCTGGAGAAGATGGCTGAGTGGTTCGGTGCCGTCGATTGGCAGAACTCGCTCGAGTATGCCGCCAAGATCGCCGAAGCGGGTTTTGCCATCGATGCTCCAATGGCTCGCAACTTGGCGAGCAACGCCGAGGCATTAAAAAAGTTCCCCGAGTCAGCTCGCGTGCTGCTCGGTGATTCCGGCAAGCCGCCCGCCATCGGTGAGCTGCTGGTGCAAAAGGACTTGGCGCGCACGCTCCGCCGATTGGCTCTGCTCGGAACCGAATGGTTTTACGATGGCGAGTTTTCCCAAAAGACGGCGGCGCTGATGCAACAAACCGGAGGCTTGCTGTCGGCCGATGATTTTGCCAAGTATGAACTCGTCAAGCGGCAACCGATCGAGTGCTCGTATCGGGGAAATCGGGTCCTGGGATTTCCTCCGCCCAGCTCGGGCGGGATCCATGTGGCGCAGATGCTGACGATGCTCAGCGCGTACGATGTGCGGGCCATTTTCGAACGCTCGGAAGCACGCGGCTTGCACCTGCTGGTCGAAGTGATGAAGCGGGCGATGGCCGATCGCGCTCAGTGGCTGGGCGATGGCGATTTCGTCGGCGTGCCGCGCGGCTTGCTCGATCCTGAATACTTGGCCGCGCGGGCAGCCGACATCGACCTCGAGCGCAGCACGCCGGTCGCCGGCGCCGGCACCCCGCCTCGCGCCGCCGAGGACCTGTTCGCGCCGGGCAAACACACGACGCATTTGACGACAGCCGACGAAGAGGGCTATGTGGTGGCGCTGACGCAAACGATCAACACATCGTTCGGTTCCAAAGTGATGGTGCCGGGAACCGGCGTGTTGCTGAACAACGAAATGGACGACTTCAGTTTGGCCCCGGGCGTTCGCAATGCGTTTGGACTGGTCGGCTCGGCAGCCAACGCAGTGGCTCCCGGCAAGCGGCCTTTGTCGAGCATGAGCCCGACGATCGTCGTGAATGCCGACGGCAACTTTCTTCTCACGTGCGGGGCTGCTGGCGGACCGAAGATCATCACCGCCGTTTTGCAAACGTTGGTGCGAACACTCGATCTGGGCCAGTCGATCGATGCAGCCCTGGCCGCCCCTCGCGTCCATCATCAATGGTCGCCCGATACGCTGGCCTACGAAGCCTCGCTGCCCGAGGCGGTCGTCCATTCGCTCCAGCAGATGGGCCATACGCTCCAGCGCGGTCAAACGCTCGGCGTAGCTCAAGGAATCCAGCGCACTGCCGAGGGCCAGTTCCTGGCGGCCTCCGATCCCAGAGTGCCCAGCAGCGCCGCGGCCAAGGGTTGACCTTCTCGGCGGGTTCGGTCACATCACGGCGTGATGTACCACGGGCGATCGCGAACCGTTTCGCAACTACACGCTCAAACGCTTGGTTTAAGCGCTATCGCCCATCCCAAGCGTTGATATTCTCGGCAGCCTGGAAGGCATGCAACGGTATGTGGTACATCACGCCGTGATGTGACCGAACCCGCGCAAACGGCGGGCACAATTTATGCAATGGCGAAGCCATGAACGAGTGTAGGTTGAAGTCAACGTTTTGGCAGGTTCCAAGTCACATCACGGCGTGATGTACCACACACGATCGCGAACCGTTTCGCAACTACACGCTCAAACGCTTGGTTTAAGTGCTCGCCTGCGTTCCGCTGTCGGCGGTTTGGAGCACGACCATTTTTTGATAGAGGCCGCCGTGCTCGATCAGTTCACGATGCGTGCCGCGTTCGACGATACGGCCGCCGTCCAGCACCAGAATCAAGTCGGCATGCTTGATCGTGCTCAAGCGATGAGCAATCGCAAACGAGGTGCGGCCTTGCAGCAGGCGGCGAAGGCTGGTTTGGATCAAACGCTCGCTTTCACTGTCGAGGTTACTGGTCGCTTCGTCAAGAATGAGAATCCGTGGATCGGCCAGGATTGCACGGGCGATTGCTAGCCGCTGACGCTGGCCGCCGCTGAGCTTCACGCCGCGCTCACCGATCCAGGTATCGTAGCTTTGAGGCAGCGCTCGGATGAATTCGTCGGCCGCAGCCGCCTGGGCCGCTTCGGCAATCGCTTGATCGCTCGCTCCTCGCCGGCCATAAGCGATGTTTTCGCGGATCGTGCCATCGAACAAGAATACGTCCTGCTCGACGACCCCGAGCAAGCGTCGATAGGAGTCGAGCTGCACTTGGTCCAAGGGGCGGCCGTCGATCAGAATCGTTCCGCTGGTCGGCGCATAAAACCGCGAAACCAAATTGCATAGCGTCGTCTTGCCGGCGCCGCTGCGGCCGACCAGCGCGACCATCGAACCAGGCGGAACCGAGAAGGAAATGTCCTCGAGCACCGCTTGCTCGGCGCCGGGATAGCGAAAGCAGACGTCGCGAAATTCGATCGCCCCTGCTACTGCACCGCGCACCAGCTCGATCGCTCCATCGGCGACGTCGGATTCTTCCTCTTCAGCCAGGACATCGAGCACCCGATCGAGGCCAGCCAAATTGTTTTGAAAACTCATCGCGCTCGAAGCGATCGACGCAATCGGCCCCAGCAACATCGTCAGATAAACCAGGAACATCATCAAGTCGCCCAGCGTCAGCTCGTGCCTGAGAATCTGCCAACCGCCGTAGAGCAGCAAGCCGGTCGAAGCCAGCGGTATGAGCACCTCCCAGACGATTTCGATCAGCCGCGTCGCCCACCACACCATCAGCTGTTGGCGAGCCAGCAAGTGCGTGCCGCGGACGAACCGATTGGCTTCGCTGTGTTCGCGAGCAAAAGTGCGGACGACGCGAATGCCGCCGAAGGTTTCGGTAGTCGTCGCGTCGATCTGCTGCCGTCGCGTGCGAATGTCTTTGTACAAAGGACGCACGCGATGAATCCAAGTGCGATGCGTCACCCAGACCGCCGGCAAGAGCAACAGGCCGCCGAGCATCAGCCGCCAATCGACCACCAGCAGCACGAGCAAGCTTCCCAAGAGCTGAATGATCGCTTGCCATGGGTTGTACAGCATGTTGAAGATCAGGTCGGCCACGCCGCCGGCATCTTCGCGTATGAGGCTCGTCGCCCCGCCGCTCTTGAGCGCCTGCACCCGGTGCAGCGGCAACCGCATTGCATGAGCGAACACGCGGCGGCGAATGTCGGCCTGGACCAGATTGACCGCTTTGGTCGCGTACCATCGCCCCCACAGATGCACGACCGTGCGCAACAAGGTCACGACAACCACGCTACCGGCGATCAGCCACAGCAACTGCATCGGCGTCACGCTGCCGGTCCAGCGGCGCAGCCAGTCGGGCAGCGGCTTGGGAGGGTCGGTCAGCACGTAATCGATTGCTAGCTTGGTGCCGGCCGGGGGCACGAGTCCGAGCAGAGTAGATACGGTCAGCGTGGCTAAAGCGAAGGCGACTTCAGGTCGATGTCCGCGCAGTTGATGCCAGAAGGCGCGAAGCAGTTGCCAGAACGTGCGCTGCGGACCGGACTTGGTATGCTTGTCGGCTGCCTGGCCGGAGGAGCTTTCGCGGGCCTCCTCGGCGCGGCGGGCGAGCTCTCGCTGATACTCGGAATAGCGTTGGCGGCTGGTATGTTGCGACATAGGCTCTTTAGTAGAACGCATCGGCTGCGCGTTGAACAGTTGACCTCGAGGCTACTTCTTCTTGGTGTCTTTGTGTCTTAGTGGTGAACTGGCTTTCCCAGCATGGGCCGGGCCGAAAACTGCCATTCCGGCTGCCCGCGTTTCCCGCTAGACTCCGTCCTTCCACTGCGCGTTCGCAAGGCTGCGTGCGCACCTCAAGTTCTTCCTTTACTTGTCAGCTAAGGATGGCCGCATGTATCGCTGGCTGCTTTGTTGGCGTTATTTGCGCACACGCTATATCGCGCTCGCCTCGGTCGTGAGCGTGACGCTGGGGGTGGCGACGCTGATCATTGTCAACAGCGTCATGGATGGCTTCACCCAGGAGATGCAGGAAAAGATGCATGGCATCCTCTCGGATGTCATCGTCGAAAGCCACAGTTCTTCCGGCTTGCCGAACCCTGCGATCTTCACCGGCCGCATTCGCCAGATTCTGGGCGACGAGCTCGAGGGCATGACCACCGTGGTGCACGTGCCGGCGATCGTGGCCATCAACTGCCAAGGCGAAACCGTCACGCGGCAAATCAACCTGATCGGCATCGATATCGATAGCTACGCTCAGGTCAGTGACTTCAGCAAGTTTCTGCTGCATCCGGACAATCAGCGGCAGCTCAGTTTTGCTTTGCATGAATCGGGCTACGCGCCCGATCGAGCCGGCTTTCCCGAGTCGGGCTGGGTGTACCGCCGCCGAGTCGCTGAGACGCAAAAGCGCTGGCAAGATCTGCAGCAACAGATCGAAGCCGAGCGCCTGCGCAACGACAAACTGCGTGCGCAGATTGATCGCGCCGGCGCTTCCGGCAGCGGCGAAGCCACCGACAGCGGTCTGCCCGAGTTTCCTCCAGAGTTCCCAGCCGTCAACCAGACCGCAGCCAGCGACGAAGCAGGCACAGCTGCGAACGCATCCGACGCTGAAACGAGCGATGCGTCCTCGGACCAGCCAGCCAGCCTCGTCGGCACTCTCGACGGGCCGAGCTTCGGCGCGGTGACGTCGCCGCAAGAAGCTGCGGCAGGCGTGTTCGACCCGGCGGTTTCGCAGCACGACGGCATCGTGCTCGGCGTTGGCGTCGGCACCTCGCGGTATCGCAACTCGGCCGGTGAAGTGACCGATTTCTACTATGTTCATCCGGGCGACGACGTCACCGTTACGTTCCCGACGGCTGGCAGCCCGCCCCGAGCGGTCAACGAAAAATTCACCGTGGTCGATTTCTACGAAAGCAAGATGAGCGACTACGACATGACGTTCGCTTTCGTGCCGCTGGACAAGCTGCAGAAATATCGCGGCATGATCGATCCCACATCGAAGGTCGGCGCCGTCAGCTCGATCCAGCTGCGACTGCGCAAAGGAGCCGATCTGGACTTAGCTCGCGATCGCCTTCGCGCCGCTTTTCCGATGGAGATGATGGTTCAGGTGAGCACGTGGCGCGACCTGCAGGGGCCGCTGCTAGCCGCTGTGCAGATGGAAACGACGATCCTTAACATCTTGCTCTTTCTGATCATCGCCGTGGCCGGCTTCGGCATTCTGGCAACGTTCTTCATGATCGTAGTCGAGAAGACGAAAGACATCGGCATCCTCAAGTCGCTGGGCGCGCCAGGGCAGGGGATCGCGGCGATCTTTATGGGCTAC
>JBQCEI010001280.1:0-4746 GCA_051960375.1 Aureliella sp.
CGAACATCGGGCGTCGCAATTCTGTACGTCTCCCATCGCTTGGAAGAACTCTCGGCGATCGCCGATCGCGTGACGGTGCTTCGCGATGGCACTTGGATCGCCACGCGGCCGATGAAGGGCATGCAAACCGGCGAGTTAATTTCAGCGATGGTCGGCCGCGAGGTGGCGGCAATCTTTCCAAAGCGCGTCGTCCCCATCGGCGAGGAGCGACTGCGGACGCGGGGGCTGGCATCGGAGGCAGCCGGCATTCGCGACGTGTCGATCAGCGTCCGCGCGGGCGAAATCCTCGGGATCGCTGGGCTGATGGGCGCGGGACGGACGGAGCTGGCTCAAGTGCTCTTCGGGTTGCATCCGGCCGATCTCGGCGAGATCGCAATCGATGGCCAGCCGGTCGCGATCAACTCTCCCGCAGCGGCGATCGAGCGAAAGATCGCGTACGTTCCCGAAGACCGGCGCGTTCATGGCGTGATCCCTGAAATGTCGGTCGCCGCCAACGCGACGCTGGCGCTGCTGGAAGGCAATTGCGCGACGCGTGTCGCTTCACCCGCCGGCGCGCTCGACTTTCAAGCCGAAGAAAACTTAGCCGAGCAAATGGTCGCTCAGCTGCATATCAAGACGGCGTCGGTGGCCAGCCCGGTCGAGACGCTCTCAGGGGGCAATCAGCAAAAGGTGGCTCTCGCCCGTTGGCTGGCGACGGGCCCGCGCGTGCTCATTCTCGATGAACCGACACAAGGGATCGACGTCGGCGCGAAGTCGGAGATTCATCGCTTGATGGTCGACTTGGCTGAGCAGGGGCTAGCCATCATCGTCATCTCTTCCGAGCTGCCCGAATTGCTCGGCATGTGCGATCGCATCGCCGTCATGCGCAGCGGTACAATCAGCGGGACCCTGAGCCGCGAGGAAGTCACCGCGGAAGGCATCATGACCCTCGCCCTGCCGCAATAAAACTCTCCGCGCTCTCCGCGCCCTCCGCGGTAAAACCAAGAACCCTGGAAAGAATGTCTACTGTAGTTTTCTCTCGATCCGCATTCCTCGCGCGCCACATGCGCTCGCTGGCCGTCGGCGCAGCATTGGCTATGGTGCTGATCGCGCTGGCGCTGGTCGCCCCGGCGTTTTTCAGGCCCGAGCATCTGCGCGACAAATTGGTTGCCAACGCGCCGGTGCTCGTCGTGGCGGTCGGAATGACGCTGGTCATTTTGTCGCGCCAGATCGACATCTCGGTCGGTTCGCAGTTCAGCATCTGCGGCATCGTTGCGGCGTTGCTGGCGGAAAACGGTTGTGCGTTGCCGATCGTCGCCCTCGGGGCCGTCGCCAGCGGCGCGGCGATGGGACTGATCAACGGCTTCTTTGTAGCTCTGCTCAAACTACCTGCGATTGTCGTGACGCTGGCCACGATGGTGATCGGTCGCGAGGCGCTGCGCTGGTGGCGCGAAGGAGAGTTCGTCCGCAACTTGCAAGACAAACTGCAGTGGTTCGGAGCTGAACAGTCGACCGGACAGTGGGCGATCGTTGCGGTGGCCGCTTGGGTATTGATCGTCGCCAGCGCGTGCATGCGTTACACAGCGCTCGGTCGCTCGATCTATGCGGTCGGGTCGAATCAGGAAGCGGCTCGGCTGGTCGGCATCAGGCCGCAGCGCGTTTTGCTCGGCGTGTTCGTACTCATGGGCGCTCTCACCGGCCTGGCCGCCCTGCTCAATGCGACTCGCTTCGGCGACGTCGATCCGAACGCCGGCACAGGGCTCGAACTGCAAACGATCGCGGCTGTGGTCATCGGCGGAACGGCGGTCTCGGGCGGACGGGGTTCGCTGATCGGTACGCTGCTGGGCGTGGGCCTGCTGGGAATCATCGGCCCAGCCCTCGTGTTCCTCGGCACGGCGCCGCAGTGGGAAAAGGCATTGCAAGGCGCGATCATCCTCGCAGCCGTAGCCTGCGAACGCACGACACCTCCGCGCTCTCTGCGTCCTCCGCGGTAAAAAATTCCAGCATAGGCACTATCCATGTCCCGTCCCGCTAGCCGATCGCCCGCTGCGCCGCGGCATGCCATCTTGTGGCTGATGCTGGCGGTGCAGCTGGCGATCTTCTCAGCCATCGGCACCAACTTCGCTTCGCTTGAGAACGGCCTCGAGGTGTTGCGGCTGAGCGTCGAGATCGGCTTGTTGGCTTTAGCGATGACGCTGGTGATCATTACCGGCGGGATCGATCTGTCGGTCGGATCGCTGATGGGATTGTGCGCGGTGTTCTTTGGCTGGCTTTGGCGCGATGTCCAGGTGCCGATCGTCGCCGCCGCAGCGCTGACCGTGCTCGCAGGCACTTTGGCGGGAGCCTTCAACGGCCTCTTGATTGCGAGGCTGGGGCTGCCGCCGCTGATCGTCACGCTCGGAACGTTCTCGCTCTTTCGCGGGCTGGCCGAAGGGTTTACCGGCGGCGTCGACAACTACACCGGCTTGCCCGAGGGCTTTTTGTTTTTGGGGCAAGGATATTGGCTCGGCGTCATTCCGGCCCAGTTGCCGATCTTCGTTGCTCTGGCGTGCCTCAGTTACTGGTGGCTGCATCGAGCGGCGGTGGGACGAGCTCTGGTGGCGATCGGTTTTTCGAGCGCCGGAGCTCGCTACGCAGGCATCAACGTCGACCGCCGCTTAGTCTGGGTTTACGTCGTCTCCGGTTGTTTCGCGAGCATCGCTTCGCTGATCTATGTCGCCCATCTCGGCCAAGCCAAGGCCGATGCGGGGACCGGCTACGAACTCATGGCGATCACGGCCGTGGTGCTGGGCGGCACCTCGATCTTCGGCGGCCGCGGAACGATCAGCGGCACGTTGCTCGGTCTGCTGGCGATCGCGGTCTTGCAGAACGGTCTGCGGCTCTCGGACCTGCCGGCGGAACTGGCCGGCGTGCTCAGCGGGGTGTTGTTGGGGTCAACGATCTGCCTCGATCGGTGGCGCTCGATCGCCCAGCACGGGCCGGCGGCGGCGAGCGATGCCGCTTCGGCGGCCTCATTCCGCGGCACAACGCTCCCAGACGATTCGGCTAAGATACAGCCTGCATCGCAAACTTGTTGCCAGGAGTTGGAAATGAAGAACGCGCAGCTCGCGATTCTGTGCGCTGTGATCCTGCTGGCTGCGATCATCATCGCGGCCAGCAATCGCGACCTCAGCCAGGCCATTCGCCACTCAGAACTCCTGCGAACCGATTCCAGCTCGCAAGCCGCCGTGGCTGGCTCGACCGGTTCGGCAGCGCTTGCTGCAGAAGGATCCGCCGGTCAATCGCAAGGAAAAGCGGCTCGCTCGAGCGACAAGCCAATCACCATCGCGATGATGCCTAAGAGCAAAGGCAACGCGTACTTCATC
Source organism: Aureliella sp. (assembly GCA_051960375.1). Classification (GTDB taxonomy): domain Bacteria; phylum Planctomycetota; class Planctomycetia; order Pirellulales; family Pirellulaceae; genus Aureliella. The sequence continues at coordinate 3,345 of JBQCEI010001280.1, forward strand.
GCTTGTCGCAAGGGAGCCGAAGAGGCGGCGGCCGAGCTGAATGTGAACTTGCTGTGGGATGGGCCGACCGATCCCGACCCGGCCAAGCAGAACGAAGTGATCGACACCTGGATTACCCGCGGCGTCGATGTGCTGGCGGTGGCTGTCGAGAATCGAGCCGGGATCTCGACCGTCCTTCGCAAGGCGCGGCAGCGCGGCATCAAGGTCGTGACCTGGGACTCGGACGCCGAAGAAGACGCTCGCGATTTCTTCGTCAATCAAGCGACGCCCGAGGGGATCGGCAACACGCTGATGGACCAAGCGGCCAAGTCGCTCGGTGGCAAAGGAGAGTTTGCGATCATCACCGCTTCGCTGACCGCGGCCAACATGATCGAATGGCAAAAGTACATCGAAGCTCGCCGCGCGGCCAAATATCCCGACATCAAGATGGCCGTCCTCCGCCCCTGCGACGACAAACAACCCAAGGCGTTCGATGAAGCCAACAACATCCTCAACGCTTACCCAAACGTCAAACTCATCATGGGCATCTGCTCGCCAAGCGTGCCCGGAGCGGCCGAGGCGGTCAAGCAATCGGGACGCACCGACGTGAAAGTGATCGGGCTAGGATTACCGAACGACAGCAAACGCTTCGTGCACGAAGGGATCACCGATGCGGTGATCCTGTGGAATACGATGGACCTGGGTTACTTGACCGTGCACGCCGCCAAACAACTCTACGACGGCCAGCTCAACGCCGATTCGACCAGCATGACCGGCGGCCGCCTGGGCAAGATCGACATCGCCGACCGCAACATCCTGCTAGGCAAACCGTTCGTCTTCACCAAAGAGAACATCGATCAGTTTGACTTCTGATTCTCAGTTTGACTTCTGGTTCTCAGTGTGTCACTGGCTATGCCAGTGGCTCTTTTTTCGAAGTTTACAGCGTTCAATACCCAGATGCCCTCCGATGGAGAACTGCTTGCCATCGTTCTCCTCAGAAGCTGTTTTGCATTGGAACGCTTTACGGGCGTTCGTAGTTTCAACTTCGAAGCAGAAGACACTGGCATAGCCAGTGCCACACTCCGCGTCCTCCGCGGTTAAAACAGTACCCGAAGAGCGGTTTTGACAGTGCGTCAGTTGATGAACTGATCAGGGTCGGGTATCCTCGGCTGACAACTGTACGCTTCCATTCCGCTACTGGAGCCTCCTCAACGATGACTGCTCAAGCAGTTCCCGCCGACCTCGATGCAGCCGTGGAAACCGCCCGCAAAAAGCTCGACCAGCACACCTACGAGACGGTGCAGTGGCATTTTCACGAGTCGACCGGATCGCCCTTCTGGCTCGAGAAGAAGAAATCGCTCAAATTCGATCCGCTCAAGGACGTCAAAGGCTTCGACGATCTGAAGAAGTTCCCGCTCTTTGA
>JBQCEI010001281.1:0-3396 GCA_051960375.1 Aureliella sp.
ATCGGTATGTCGGCCCTGAAAGGTGCCGCTCATTGTTAGCGCAGAGAAGAAATGCGGCCATTCAAGTGATGGCAGACACAAGAATGAGCGGCCCCGTCAGGGCCGACATGCCGCAATGCCGCTTACCCAGGGCTGCGTCGGCCTGGCGGCCTCCTTGCCCTGGGCTGATAGAGGCGACCTTACAGGTCGCAAACACGATCGATTTCCCAACATTTCGCAACTTCAACACGCGCTTGACCTCGTTGGATGGCTTTAGCTATTTTTACGGTCGATTCATCCAGGCTCTCGGTGGAACCGAGGGGCGATGGATCGATAACCATTAGGCACAATTGCGTGCACTCAACAATCGATCAAGGAAGATCGCATGACTTCGCCAGCCCACTGTGCGTCCTCTCCCGTTCCACTGCTCGATGTGAACCGAGGCAATCGCGAGCTTCGCGATGAGATCCTCGCAGCCGTTACCTCGGTGATTGATAGCGGTCGTTTTCTGCATGGCCCCGAGGTTGCGAGTTTGGAGGCTGACGTCGCCGCATTGTGCGCCGTGCCCCACGCGATCGGATGCGCTTCGGGAAGCGATGCGCTTCTGCTTGCACTGATGGCCCTCGATCTTGCCGAGGGCGATGAAGTGATCGTGCCGAGCTTTACGTTTTTCGCCACGGCCAGCTGCGTCGCTCGACTGGGCTGCAAGTTGGTCTTCGTCGACATCGATCCGCGCACTTACAACATCGATCCCGAGGCGATTGCTGCTGCGATCACGCCGCGGACCCGGGCCATCATTCCCGTGCACCTGTTCGGACAGTGTGCCGAGATGGACGAGATCTGTCGCCTGGCCGACCGCCATGACATCGCCGTCGTCGAAGATGCGGCTCAGGCGATCGGAGCGGCTTACCATGGACGCCCTGCCTGCAACTGGGGACGCATCGGCTGCCTCAGCTTCTATCCGACCAAGAACCTCGGCGGGTTTGGCGATGGCGGGATGCTGACCGCTCGCAACGATCAGGCCGCCGATCGCCTGCGTCTGCTGGCCAGCCACGGCATGCGGCCGCGCTACTACCATCAAGCCGTCGGCATCAACAGCCGGCTCGATACGATTCAAGCCGCGGTGCTCGCGGTCAAGCTTCGGAAGCTCGGCGACTACACCCGCGCCCGTCAGGCGAACGCACAGCGCTACCACGAGATGCTGAGCATGAAGGCGCTCGCCGGTGCGTTCACTCTGCCGTATCGCGATCCAGCCGCCAACCACGTCTGGAACCAGTATGGCATCCGGGTTCACGAAGGCCAGCGCGACGCGCTGAAGGCCCATCTGCAGCAGCGCGGCATCGGCTGCGAGATTTACTATCCGGTGCCGCTGCACATGCAACAGTGCTTCAAGCAGTGCGGCTATCCCGAAGGCAGCTTGCCGAAGACCGAAGCCGCCGCTCGCGAGATCCTGCACCTGCCGATCTACCCCGAGCTGACGGTCAACGAACAGTCGCGCGTCGTCGATGCGATCGTCGAATACTACCAACACTGCTACCAGCGCAAGGTGGCCTAGTCTTTTCTACTCCGCGTCTCCGCGGTGAAAGATTTCGTAGTTCACCGCGGAGGACGCTGAGGGCGCGGAGGCTATCTGCCGCGATCGCGGCTGTAGTTTCGGTCGGAGCGACTCGACGAGCGGCTAGAGGAGCGCTCGCGCGACTCTGAATTGCTGCCCGAGGGCTGAGCGTTTTGTCCTTCTTTACTCTTGGACATAATGGCCCGCAGAGCCTGTCCGACTGCATCTGAGTTGGAGTCAGGCGAGAGCTGGTAGATCTCGATGTTGCCTTGCGGCCTGGCCGATTCATCCAGTTCGTCGATCATTTTGCAGACGACATCCAGCAGGGCTTTGCCTTGTGCGAAGACGACGATCGAGTTGGTCACCGGGTCGACGCCGACCGAGAGCTTGCCTTTGAGCGAGAGTTTGTCGCCGCCGCCCGAGGAAACCATGGCGTCGCTCGAATTGCGCTTGCTCTCGCTGCCGTTGCGGCCCGCTTGCTGCTGATTCTGCTGCTGGAACGTCTTGTCGCTGGCGCTCAAGTAATCGCGATACGCGTCCTTGATCACTTCCGCGATGCTCTCGGCCTGCGAGTACTTGATCTTGACGATCTTCGAGTAGCGAACGTTGGTGTCGTTGATCGGTTCGGCCACATCCCACAAGTCGATCAGTTCCTGGATCGTCTGCCGTTCGGTGTCATTGGCACCTTGGACGATGATCGAATTGGTGTCGTTGTCGGAGAGGAACCGCAGCGGTTTCTTCTTGCCTAGTTGGCGGTCGGGCGTCGACGACTTCGACTCCGACGGCATGCCGAAATACCAGCTGAAAAAACGATCGCGCGAGTCGTTCCCCTTCTTGTCTTCGTTCTTGAAGTAATCCTCAAGGTTCAGCGCGATCCAGCTCGCCCGCGCGTACTTGACGTAGAACAAATCGTACGGACGCTTCGGCGGTTTGTTCGCCTGCATCAGTTGCTCGAGCTGATCGAGCGCTGCGGTGTCTTCCGAGCGGAGCACCAGGTTACCCGAGTCGTCGATCATGATTTCAATCGGCGGCGGTTGCATCGCCCGCGGTCGCGCGGCGGCATCGAGCTCGCTCTCGCGATCGGCCCCCTTCGGTGCGTTGGCCGCGACGGCGCCTGCTGCGTCGCTACCGGCCCCAGCCTCGCTAGGCTCGGTATTGGCAGTTGCTTCGCTGCTAGCGCCGGCCGCTGCAGTTTCCTTGCTGCCAGCCTCTTCGCTGGCCGGCTCAGTGTTGGCAGTTTCTTCGCTGGCAGTTTCCTCGCTCGGTTTGGCGGAGTCGTCATCTGCTGGCTCATTCCCCGCGGCGGTGATGGTGCTGGTGAACCGCGGATTATCGCTGAGCGGGTAAGCGGCCGTAACCGCCTTTTCATCTTTGAGCGCGGGCTCCGGTTCGGGAGTCCCGTCTTGTTCTGGTGATTCGTCCTTCCTGGTCGGCGGCTCGGGCTCTTTGAATTCTTCCGCCCCGGGCAAAATCAGCGGGTTGGGCGAGACGCGGTTCCAGCGCTCTTGCAGCTTCTTCAAATACTCGAGCGTTTCCGGTTGTCGCGAGGCGTCGATGACGCGGACGTTGCTCGGCCGGGCTCCCTCGGCGGGAATCTCGCCGAGCTTGACCAGCAAGTTGCGAACCTCCTCCATTTCGACTTCGTTGGCCCACAGCAGCACCTGGTTGTCGTTGACATTGGCGCCGACCCGCATCTTGTCGTCATTCTTCTTCTTGTCGTCGTTTCGGCTGCCGTAGTCCCAGTAGAAGTAGCGGCTGCTATTGTTCGAGTTGTCCTTCTCTTCTTTGGCACCCATCAGGAATTGAATGCTGCCGGCGACCGATTCGGCGTCGAGCCTGCGGAGCTGGATTACTTCGAACTT
>JBQCEI010001282.1:0-2551 GCA_051960375.1 Aureliella sp.
CTTTTGATCGCCGGCCTGGTTGGCGTGCAGACGTGGGAGGGGGTTTATAAAAGCCGCCGCGGTCCCCCCGGCCAGCCGTGGCTCGACCCCGACGTCGCCCAGCGCGACAGAGAGCTGGCCGAGGCCGGCGTCAAGCAAGTGTGTGTCGTACCGCTGGGCTTCATCTCCGATCACATGGAAGTGCTCTACGATCTCGACACTGAAGTAGCCGATCTGTGCAAGGAGCTCGGCGTCGAGCTGGTCCGCGTGCCCACGGTCGGCGTGCATCCAGCCTTCATTCGCATGATCGCCGACCTGATCGAAGAACGCCTGCTCAACCGCCCCGAGCGGCCCTACGTCGGCACCTACGGCCCCAGCCACGACGTCTGCCCGCTCGACTGTTGCCTGTACCCAAGAACGCGGCCAGTATCGACGTAGGCCTTTGGTCTTTCTCGGTTGTTGTGTGGCACTGGCTATGCCAGTGTCTCTTTTTCGAAGTCTGTTGCGTTCATGATCCCGAAATCCTTCTAGTGGCGAACTGTTTGGCAAGAGTTCTCGGCGGAAGCTGAATTGCATTGGAAGCTTTACCGGTCCTTCTTAGGCTTCAACTTCGAGGCAGAAGACACTGGCATAGCCAGTGCCACACTGTCGCTCCGCGGTAAAATCTTCTTTCTCTGGGGCCTTCTATGCCAACATCGGACGTGCCGCTGCGGCGGCTGGGAACGAGCGATCTACTGGTCAGCCCAATTGGCTTCGGTTGCTGGCCACTGGCGGGCATCACTTCGGTCGTCGACTCGGATGAAGAATGCATTGCGACGATCCAGGCCGCGCTCGATGCAGGGATCAACTTCTTCGATACCGCGTATTCGTACGGCTATGCAGGCGAGAGCGACGTGCTGCTGCGGCGGGCGCTCGAAGGCCGCCGCGAGCGAGCGATCATCGCCAGCAAGGTTGGCATGGGCTGGGATAGCAACCGCAAACGTTTGCTCGACGCGAGCCCCGCGACGCTGCTCGCGCATGCCGAAGCGATTCTGAAGCGGCTCGGCGTCGACTATGTCGATGTGATATATCTGCATACGCCCGATGAGCAAACGCCGATCGAGGAATCGGCCGGCGCGATTCAGCAAATCGTCGATCGCGGCTGGGCACGATACGCGGCCGTCTCGAACGTGACGCCCGAGCAAGCCGAGCGCTTTCATCGCGTCTGCCCCGTCGTCGCCGTGCAGCCCTACTTCAACATGCTGCAGCAAGACGCTGTCAACGACCTGCGCAGTTTCTGCCGCCAGCACAACGTCGCCTTAGTCTGCTACTGGGTGCTGATGAAAGGACTGTTGGCCGGCCACCTGCGGCGCGACCACCAGTTCGATCCGCGTGACCGACGGCTAAACTACGACATCTTCCAAGGCGAAGCTTGGCAGCGCAACCAAGATTTCCTCGACGTCTTGCGCGCGATCGCCGCGCGCAAGCAGTGCAGCGTCTCGCAGCTCGTGCTCGCCTGGACCCTCGCCCAGCCCGACATCACCGTCGCCCTCTGCGGCGCCAAGCATCCCCAGCAGATCATCGATAACGCCGGCGCGACGCAGGTCGTGCTCGACCCCGGAGCGATGGCCGAGATCGAGCAAGCGATTGCGCGGCGGACCGAAGAAGGTAACCACCAAGACACAAAGGCACCAAGAAAACCCTGAAGCCTGAAGCCTGAAGCCTGAGGCCTGCTCCTACCGCTGCACGCGCGCGCTGCCTCCCTTGGCAAACGCTTCCACTTCCGGCAATCGCGCCATGGTGACGTCGCCGGGGAAGGTGGTTAGCAGGGCGCCGTGAGCCCAGCCGAGGCGGAGGGCTTGTTCGGGGTCTTTGCCTGAGAGCATGCCGTAGAGGAGGCCCGCTGCAAAACCGTCGCCGCCGCCGATGCGGTCGACCACGTCCAGCTGCGCGGTCGGGCTGACGTAACGCTTGCCGTCGTACCAGAGGACCGCTGCCCAGTCGTGGCGATTGGTCGAGTGGACTTCACGGAGCGTCGTGCCGACCATCTTCACGCGCGGGAATTTCTTCACCACGTTTTCGATCATGCCGAAGAAGGCGTTCGGGTCGAGCTTCGATGCCTTCTCGACATCTTGGCCTTGGACCCCGAGGCCCTTTTGCAGGTCTTCTTCATTGCCGATCAGCACATCGCACTCGGCGGCGATGCGGCGGCACATCTCTTGGCCCTTCTCTTCGCTGCCGATCGTCTTCCAGAGCTTGGCGCGATAATTGAGGTCGAACGACGTGATCGCGCCGGCTTCGCTGGCAGCCCGCATGCCTTCGAGGATCAGCTCGGAGGTGGTCGGCGAAAGAGCCGCGTAGATGCCGCCCGAGTGGAACCAGCGCACGCCCGAAGCGAAGATTTCTTTCCAGTTGAAGTCGCCCGGCTTGAGCATCGCGCCGGCTTCGTTGGCGCGGTTGTAGAAGACGACCGGAGCGCGCACGCCGTGGCCGCGATCGCTGTAGACCGTGGCGATGTTCGGTCCGCGGACGCCGTCGTGTTCGAAGAACTTGTAGAACGGCTTGACGCCCATCTCGCGCACGGCGTGCTGGA
>JBQCEI010001283.1:0-3650 GCA_051960375.1 Aureliella sp.
GGGCTCGAATTTTGTCGGTGGCGGCTTCCCATTTCTTTTGTTGCTCGTAGTGCTTGGTCCGCGTCTCGAGATCGGCGATCGGTTGATCTTCGCGCGGCAGCAGCGGCTCGAAGAAGGCTTGCATCCGGAAGTAATCGACTTGCAGCAGCGGATCGAATTTATGATCGTGGCAGCGGGCGCATTTCAATCCCTGAGCGAGAAAGACATCGGAGGTCGTCTCCGTGACGTCGCTGAGGATGGCACGCCACTGACCTTCGACGTCGCGCTGGTTCCATTCATAGATCCAGTGGCGAAGATACATCGTCGCGATCAGCGCGTCGCGATTGCCCGGATCGAGTTCGTCGCCAGCGAGCTGCTCGAACACAAAGCGATCGTACGGCTTGTCATTGTTAAACGAACGAATGACATAGTCGCGATAGTGATAAGCCTCCGGCCGCGGATGATCGGCGTTGTAGCCATCCGAGTCGGCATAGCGCACCAGATCGAGCCAGTACCGCGCTTGATTCTCGCCGTAAGCGGAACTGGCGAGCAGCTTGTCCACTAGCGCTTCGTAATCGAAGTCTTTGGCAACCGCTTCAGCCACTTCTTGCGTCGGCGGCAAACCGGTGAGGGCGAAATGGACGCGGCGAGCCAACTGATAAGGCGTGGCTTCGGGCGAGGGCTCGAAGCCCTCCTCGTTCAAGCGCGCGAGGACGAAGTGGTCGATCTCGTTGCGGCACCATGAGGTCCCCTCAACGGTCGGGACGGGCGGATTGACGATCGGCTGGTAGCACCACCACTCGCGATCTTGCTCGGAGATCTTCGGCGTCGGCTTGAGGACCAGGTCGTGCGGCCAGGAAGCCCCCGCTTCGATCCAGGCTTCGATGCCGTCGGCGATCGACGAGTTCAATTTTCCGGATGGCGGCATCTCCAGCGATTCGTACCGCAGCGCCTCGACCAGCAAGCTTTCCTCGGGCTTGCCCGGGACAAGCGCCGGTCCTGAGTCTCCGCCGCGCAACAGGTCCTCGAGCGTCGTCAGTTGCAGGCCGCCTTCCTGCTTGTTCTCGCCGTGACACTTAATGCAGTGAGCAACCAGCGTCGGGCGGACATGGATCTCGAACAGATCCTTGGCGCTCGAAGCGGGTTCAGCGGCGAGGGCCGCTTCGCTGCTGAGCGAGCTGAGCACCCAAGCGATGGACGCAAGTGCCAGACCGATCCGTAGCCGAAGTACGGTGAGCATCATTGCCAGGTTTTCAAAGTCCCGTGAAACTTCCATCGTGCGTAAACATCCATCGTGCCAGTTTCTAACCAGGAGCTGCGCGCCGCAACGCTTGAGCATTCAGTTTAACGCCAGCGGAGCACACCCGGAATCATCCCGACCCCGCTCAATTCTCGCAGAAAAGTGGAAAACTTTCTCGAAAAACGTCGGCAGAGGCCGCGAATTCTTCCATACGCGTCTTTACTGCGGAGACGCAGAGAAAGCGGAGAAGACTCCGCTGCTATGCCAAGAGAGACTGCTGATTTAATCGATATTGGTCGACAATCAGCCGCGGGGCGTTAGCCCGCGCTTTGCGGCGCTCTAAGGCATGAAACCGGACGCTGACGCGTGCGGGCTGATTGCTCAAGAGGCCCGAGAAAAGGCAATAACGTACTGAATTTCGGCGACGGTTTACCGCCACTGGTCGGACTTGGGAATGTAGGCGTCCATCGCGGCGAGTTCTTCGGGGCGGGCGGTAGCGGCGAAGCGCACGCCGAGTTCGGCGATCGCGTCGGCGGCTGAGATGAGCTGCTCGCGGTTGTTGAGCTTCAGCTCGACGCCGCGGAAAGCTTTCAGCACTTCGTCGAGGATCGGCTGCTGCAGCTTGCTCTGAGCAGCGGCCAAGCGCTTGGCGGCTCGAGCGGCGCGGGTGGCGGCGTTGATGCCAAACGTCTCCTTGGAGGTCGCTTCGGCGGTCGCTCGCAAGCTGAACTCGAGGTCCGCGATCATGCCGCTGACGAACATCACTCGCAGGCGCTCGCGCGAACTAGGGTCATTTGCATTGCCCTCGGTGCGAACGAAGTTGTGCCGCATTTTGCCTTGTGACCAAGCGACCATTTCGAAGTCGAGCGTGCCGGCAACGTGTCCACCGACGTTGACCAGTTTTTCGTCGGGGACCGTGTGGCAGCGATAGCAGCTCTGGGCGATGAGATACACATTTTCAGGATTGCGCATGCCGGCCGATATGCTGGCCACCAGCCGCTCGTGCCGATGGGCCGGCGTTTCTTCGTCGCGCTTGACGCCCGCGCCGCCGTAGTCGCGATGCAGTTCGAGCCAGTTCTTGGCAGGGCCATGGCACGATTCACAGGACACGCCGGCGATCGGTTCCAACCCGCCGGGTTGTTCCTGTATAGAATAGTGGCACTTAATGCAGGCCGAATCGTGCTTGAAGGAGCTCACGCCCATCTTGCGAGCGATCTCCTGCGCTTGCGGTTTGCGATGCAAGGTCAGAAATGTCCCGTAGTGGGAAGTCTGTTTCCAGACGTTGATTTCCGCGGCATGGCACTTTGCGCAGGCATCGGTGCCGACGACCCGTGAAGGATCGACCGGAATATCGGTGTGGAGGTTGCGAGGATTGGGCTGCTCGCTATTGATCGTCATGCCCGATCCGACGAGTAGGCTGGATGCGGCGAGCCCAATGAGCAGCATGTACCTACGAGTTTTGTGTGCGCGGGCTCGCTGCATAGCCGCTCTGATGATGCTGGTCATTGCCGAGAAATCCTTTTGCCGCATACTCCACCGCCCTCGATATACAATTTCGCTTATGCTCTCCCGTTTCTGTCCAAAAGTAGCTCAGGTTCACCAGGCAGAGGCCGCGAGCCGGCCGCCGTGTCGCAAGTTACCCATGTCGCGAATGAGGAATGTAGCGGCCGTAACGACCGATCGGGCAAAGGCCGATATGCTGGGGGCCGATCGGGCAAAGGAGGCGGAATGATTTTGATAGGCACGATGGAATGGGCCAGCACGATCGATCGCGGCGATTTCTTTTGCCCGGTCTGCAATGCGGCCAAGTCATATCAGCGCAAGGTATCGCGCCCCTTCTTGACGCTCTACTTCATCCCCGTGGTGCCGATCGGCGGCCTGCGCGAGTTCGTACTCTGCCGCAGTTGCCGCAAACGCTTCGATCCCGAGATCTTGTCACCAGGCGCGCTCGCGGAAGTGATCCGAGCCCCGCAGGTGGCCGGCGAACAAGCGCCGTTCGAAACCGAACTGCTGCGATTGATCGCGCTGATGATGGTCGAGGACGATCAAGTGACCGAGCCGGAAGTAGCGATGGCCACGCGCGTCTACCAGAGCATGATCGGCCGCCCCCTGCCCCGATACGAACTGGATCGCGCTTGCCGCGAAGTGGTGGCGCTGCGCATCAAGCCCGCGCGCTATGTCGGCAGAGCTGGTGAAGGAATGACGTACGATCAAAAACTGATGGCCGTCCAAGCCATGTTTGCCGTCGCCGGCGCCGAGGGACAGATCAGCCCGCGGCGTTTGCAATCGCTCATGAACGCCCAGCAACAGCTCGGCCTCGATGAAGTGGCCTTCCAAACCGCCATCAAAGACGCCAGCCAGTGGGTGGCGTAGTTTTTACTCTCTCCGCGCTCTCCGCTTCCGTGTGGCACTGGCTATGCCAGTGTCTTCT
>JBQCEI010001284.1:0-3712 GCA_051960375.1 Aureliella sp.
CCAATGTTAGGGGCTGACAAAGCCTGAGAACTGGAGTCGAGGGCCTACCCTCCCTGTGCGCTGCTTTGCTGATCGGATTCGGCCCGTCGCTCAGACATATACCGGTTGATGCATTCTTTCAATGCGCGCCAAATCGCTATTGCTGCTCATCATCGCTCTCGGATGCGGCACCGTCGCATCGGTCGGCGTCAGCCAAGTGATGATGGATCAAAAGAATAAGGGTTCCGCCGAGCCGCCGACGGTCGAGATCTTCGTGGCGGTCAAGGATGTGGACGTCAATCAGAAGCTGACCCCCGAGCTGGTCAAGCTCGAAAAGTGGCCGCAGAATCGCGTTCCCGAGGGGGCGATCTTTAAGCTGGAAGACGTGGCCGACCGCTATGTACGGCAGCGGATGTATCCCGGCGAGCCGGTGCTGGTCGGCAAACTCAACGACACGATCGTCGGTGTCGACACTGAAATCCCCCGCGGCTACCGCGTCTTCGACTTGCCGGTCAACGAACGCAACGGCGGCAGCGGTTACATCAAACCCGGCGCTCGCGTCGACGTGATGGGGACTTTCAAAGTCAACAACGTCTACGAAAGCCGGACCGTCATGCGCAATGTGCGGATCTTCGGCATCAACGGCGTGACGGTCCGCGACAGCGATCCGACTGCCAACAGCCGGGCTACCACCTTTCAATTGCTAGTAAAAGAAAGCCAGATGGAAGCGCTCAATCTGGCTGCGGCGATGGGCGAGTTGCGTTGCACGCTGCGCGGTACGCTCGAGGACCAGGACACGCCCGACGGCACCGATACGGGCGAGGAGTTCATCACCTGGGTTCGCGGCACGAGCAGCACCAATGCGCTGGCTGCCCCGGCAACGTCGTCGATGACAAACCTTGCCGGTTCTGCCGCCTCTGAGATGCTCAGCGTCGTGGCCGCAGCGGCTTTGCCTCCGGCGACTGAAGAAAAGAAGAAGGAACTGCTGATCATAACTCCCAACGGAGTGACCAAGTATCAGTGGTCGAAGGACGACGAGCTGCCGCAGCGGGTTGACGCTGACGGTCAAGTCTCGGTAGCGGCTGCCCCTGCAGCCGGCTGGCCTGGCAGCAGCAGCAGCGGCGCGTTCTCGGGCACCGGTGGCTACACTCCGACTTATCCCACGAGCGCTCCTTCGGGAGGATCTCGCCCGTCGGAACCGATGAGCGACGCGGGTAGCGCAGGCGAAAGCGATCCGGCCACCCCTGGACAACCGACGAACGACACCAGCGACACTAAGAGTGGTAAGCCCGGAGGCAGCAAGTCAACCGCCCGGCCGCCCAGGGCAGGAGCCTGAGAGCAAGGATCCGCTCGAAGCGGAGCGACGCGTCTCCGAACGAGGCCGTCCAAATGGCAAGCTGCGGCCAGCGATCGGCTGCGCTGCAGCTGGCCCGCCGACAAATTGAGACAATGGTTGCAAGAGCCGCTAGCCATGGACGGTGAATAGCTCTTGCGTGGATAACCGAGTAACAAGGATGTGAGCTGATGGTTGTCTCCAGCAGGATCAAGCGACTTCGTCGTTTGTTTGTTGCGACTTTGCTGGGTCTCGTCGCACCATGTACGGCCGGAGCCCAAGAAAGCCGCCCCGCTGCTGCCTTTGGCGCACCTGCCGCCGGCGTGCGGCTGGTCTCGGCCGACAATCATCAGAACATTCGCATGGTGATCAACACCAGCCGCGAATTGTCCACCGACAAGCCCTTTCAGCGCGTTCGCATTCAGAACCCGAACATCCTGTCGGTGATTCCGCTCGAAGGGGGCAACCGCTTGCAGATCTCTGCTCTGCAAGCCGGTGTGACGCAGCTGGATCTGCTGGCTGGCGACGACTCGGTCCACACGATCGAGGTGATGGTCATCGGCGACGCCCGCGAACTGGAAGCGATCCTCAAACAACACTTCCCGGCCGCCAACCTATCGGTCACTCCGGTTCAGCAAGGCGCGATCGTCTCGGGTGTCGTCACTAGCGACGAACACGTCGAGCAGGTCATCAGCATCGCGGAACTCTACTTCCCCACGGTCATCAATCGCGTCAGCGTGTTGGGCGTTCACACCGTTCAGCTCGAAACGCAGATCATGGAAGTCTCGCGAACCAAGCTGCGCGAGCTCGGGATCGACTGGGGTGTCATCAATGGCAACGACTTCGTGACGCAGTCAGTCTCCGGCGTGCTCTCCAATTCCTCGAGCGCCGCCCGGCTGGCAACGACCGGTAGCGAGACGTTCAAAGTCGGCGTCGTGACCGACAGCACGACGTTCCTCGGTGCGGTGCGAGCTCTGCGTCAGAACAACCTGGTCAAAGTCTTGGCCAATCCGACGATCACCGCAGTCGACGGTCGACCGGCAAGTTTCAACGCCGGTGGTGAAATTCCGATCGTGGTCCCAGCCGGCCTTGGCCAGGTGGCGATCCAGTACCGCGAGTACGGCACACGCGTCGACATGGTCGCCAAGGTGCGCGGCGAAGGCCGCATCTGGTTGGAAGTGCGGCCGTACGTCAGCGAAATCGATCCGACGCGCAGCGTGACTCTGCAAGGAATCAGCGTGCCGGGCTTGCGCAGTCGCTTCCTCGAAACGGGCGTCGAACTGCAAGCGGGCCAGACGCTGGCCCTGGGCGGTTTGCTGCAGATGCGGACCGAGTCGATCAACACCGGCTTGCCGTTCTTTGGCGATCTGCCATACGTCGGCACGTTCTTCCGCAGCAACCGCGAACTGCAAAACGAAGTCGAGCTGCTGATCTCGGTGACGCCGAACTTTGCCGGAGCGATGGATCCGTGCGAAGTGCCTCCCGGCGGCCCGGGCTTGAACACAACCAGCCCGACCGACTGCGAACTGTACTTAAAGGGTTACATGGAAGTGCCTGTGACGGCTGGGGGCGCTGGCGCCTGTGCTCCGCAAGGCGGGCTGATCGACGCGTCGATGATTCCCGGCGGCGGAGCGCCCAGCTATGCGCCTCCGCTCGATGCACAAACCCCCAACCCAGCGGCGATGAGCGTCGGGCCCAACGCCCCGAAGCTGGTGCAGCCTGCGGCAAACCCTAACGTTCAGAACGGAAATACGGCGAGCCGACAGATTGCTGCACCCGTGATGCGCTGATTCCGATACTGACCTACGTTTAGCGCGCTTGCGCCTCGCCCCGGCGCGAGGCGGCCCCGCGCGACTATCGACTCGTTACAGGGATAACCGGCGAACGCATGAGTAATGTATTACGTCTAGCCATCGTCGACCCGCGCGACGACACGCGCGAAAAGCTCAAGACGATGCTTCTGGGCATGGAAATCGTCTGGCTGGAGGCCGAGTGCTCGCGGTACGAGTTTTTCCCCGATGTCGTGGGGCAATCCAATCCCGACGTCGGCGTAGTCTGTCTCGACTCGGATCCCGACAAGGCAATCGCGCTGCTGGAAAAGATGCGGACCGAGGCGCCCGACTGCGCCATGCTGGCCGTGAGCGACAGCACCGACGGGCAGCGCATCCTCAAGGCGATCCGCGCCGGCGCCAAAGAGTTTTTGACGCTGCCGGTAACGCTCGAGGAGTTGATGGGCGCACTGGGCCGGATCAGCCAAGCCAAATTCGGTGGTACCGATGGGCGCAGCCGCTCCTCGCGGATCATCGCCGTGGCAGGCGCTTCAGGTGGAGTCGGCTGTACGAGCGTGGCGGTCAACCTCGGTTGCATTCTGGCTGCCAATCCCGCCAACACCGTCGCGCT
>JBQCEI010001285.1:0-4081 GCA_051960375.1 Aureliella sp.
GAGGGGGAGTGAAGAAAATGCTCCCGCGTATCCCATGAAAAATCTTCTCTCCCCTCGCCCCGCTTCGGGGAGAGGGGTTGGGGGTGAGGGGCAGGAGCGGAGACACGTTCAGCCTCGATAGGCCAAGCGAATAGTCGGGCTTGGTAGCGGGTGCGTCCCTCGCTTACGCGTCGGGTTACATGAAATGCTGTGGCGGGTGCATCCCTCGCTTACGCGTCGGGTTACAACCCTCACACGTCTTTGCCCACCTTGGGCGGCTTGCTGATCTTCTCTTTGTCGGCCTTCGAAGAAACCGACGGCGGGAAGGCGTTCATGCGACGCCACACTTCGTACCACAACGGCACTCGGTCGAGCAGCACCCAGCCGTTGGCTCGCACTCCCTGACGCAGGTAATTGGCCTCGGGCCACGTCGCACCGAGCCGGTTGGGGTCTCTCGGATCTGGCCGCACCAGGACGCGGAATTGACCATTGCCGTTGTCGCTCGCATCGACCGAGACCACTTGGCCACCGAAGGTCCCGATAGCCACCGACGGCCAGCCGGAGAACTGCACCATCGGCCAGCCTTCAAACTGCAGCCGCACATGGCGGCCCGGAGAGATCAGCGGCACGTCGTTGCCGCGGACCCACAACTGCACTGCACGGTCGGTCGTATCGGGAACCATGACGCACAGCGGGTCGCCTTCCTTAAGCATTTGTCCTCCTTGGTTGGCAGCGATCTGCATGATGAAGCCATCGAAGGGAGCGGTCACCAAGCGGCTTTCTTGCTGCGAGACTTTGACTTGCAGGTCGAGCATTTCTTTCTCCGCCTTGTTCCATTCCGACTGAGCCTTGGCGACATCCCCTTCCGCCTTGGCCACGTCGGCGACCGCTTTGCGATACATCGCGGTCGCATAGTCGATGTCGACTTGAGCCTTTTGGGCCTTGGCCTCGCGTTCACGCTCTTTGGCGGTCTGTTCATCTTTAGCCGCCTGCACGTACGCTTCGTGTTTGGCGACCTTGGCCAAAGCCTCTTTGTACTTGCGCTCGGCCTCTTGGTACTTGAGCTGCGAGACGATGCGTTCCTCGTACAACGTCTTCTGCCGCTGATAATCGGCTTCGATCTGAGCCAGCGCCGCTTGTTGTTCGGCCAAATGCTGCTGCTCGGCGATCACCTTCTGGCGGGCGTTGTCGATCAGGGCATCGGCCGAGGCGATGACTTGCAGTTTGACTTCGTCGTAAGCGGTTATTTGAGCCGCATACGACTGGACGATCGTCTGCGCGGCTTCCGCGCTGCGGTGACTTGCGGCTACTTGCTCGCTCGCGGCTTGAACCTGCTGGCCCATCGCCGTCAGTTGCTCCTGCAAGCGAGCCATCAGCAGCGGATCGAGATCTTGAATCTCCGCGATCAACTGCCCCTTTTGCAGCCGCGCGTTCTCGATGATCGCGTCGCCCCAACGGACGATGCGTCCTTTGATCGGGGCTTCGATATTCTGCTGGCGTTCGCGCGGCGCGTAAGCGACCACATTGCCGCTGCCGCTGACCGATTGTTGCCAAGGAGCGAACATCAGCACGCAGATGGTAAGCAGCAACAGCCAGAACAACACCTTGGCAGCCGTACGCGCCAAACGCGACGATCGAGCCAGTTGCAGCGATGGCATCCGCAGTTCGTTATAGGCCACCGGCATCAGCACCGGTCGTCGCCGCTCGGCGATGGCGCGAGGCGCAGCAACTCGTTTCAAAAGCGTGGGCTCGCTCACTGGAATTCTCCCGATGATCCATCGCCACCTGATCCATCGCCCCCTGATCGACCGTCACGGCGCGAAGCGTTGCCGGCCAAGGCGGGGACCTGAGGTACTGCGATGCTGCGCTGGCACTGCTGCTGGAGCACTGTCCGCTCGGTCCGGATGGCCAGCGTCCAAGGTTGGCGGCGATCGCAGAGCATCCGCATCAGCGCCGAGCCTTCCTCGTCGCTGAGCGCGTCGAGCGTGCTGTCAACCATCAACAGGCCCGGTCGGCCGACGATGGCCCGAGCCAGCATCAGCCGCCGCAATTGCGCATCGTCCAGCGGCGCGCCGTCGCTGGCCAGTTCGGTTTCGAGTCCCTCGGGCAGCTGCGAGATCGCGTCGAGCAAGCCGACTTGTTCGAGCGCATCGCGGACCGCATGCGACGACACATCGGGCCGGCCGAGATGGACGTTCTCGAGCACGCTGCCGCTGAAGACTTCATTATCGCGAACCAGCGCCACGCGATGCCGCAAAAAGTCCAACCGCACGTCGCGAGGATCCATGCCGTCGATCGAAACGTGCCCGGCGGCGGGACTCCGCAGCCCGAACGCCCAGTCGAACACCTGCCGGCTCGACGCGCCGAGCAAAGCGGCTGTCTCGCCGGCGACGATCTCGCAATCGATCGGTTCTTGGCCGCTCGAGTGGTCGGCAGCTGAGCCCGCCGCGTTGTGCACTTTCAGACTCAGCGGCCGAAGCGGAAACTCGTGAAGCATCCCTTCCTGCGGCTCGATCGGCAGGTCCAGTAGCGCGCCGACTTTGTCGACCGCGGCCAGCAAGTCGTAAAAAATCTCCATGTAGTACCCGAGCTTCGCAAACGAGCTGACGATCACCGTCACGATCAATTCTGCGGCGACCAATTGCCCGAGCGTGAGCTGCCCGATGACGACCAACCAACCTCCCACTCCCAATAGCACCGCGCTGGCAACCGCTTGCACCGCCAGTGCGAAGATCATTTGACGCATCAGAATGCGGAAGTGCTTCTTGCGAGCGAGCAAGTATTCCGACACCATCTGATCGCCGCGCTCCAGCGCAAACTGACCGGCACCATCATGCTTGAACGCCAGCTGGCAGCGAGCCACGTCTTGGAGCCAAGCGGCCGCAGCATACTTTTGCTTCGACTCCTTGATGCTGCTGGCCACCGCGCCTCGTCCGAGGATGAAGATGGTGAACGCCAACAGCGCCAGGAGCACCACGTCAAACCCGAGCAGCCACGGGTGATACATTCCCAAGACGATCATGCCGATGGCCGAGTTGAGCAACAGCGAGAGCCCATCGAGCAGCAGTTTGGACGTGACTTTCTGAACCGTCACGATGTCAAAGAAGCGATTGACCAGCTCGGGCATGAAATGCTCGTCGCGGCTCTCGGCGCGGAGCCGCGGCAGGCGATACGACAAGTCGGCGGTAATGCGCGCGAACAGCCGGCACTGCAGAACCTCGATGACGAAATACTCGACCGCGCGGACGGCTGCGGAAAAGGAGAGGAAGGCAAGCAGCATCAGCGTCAGCACGACGACCGGCTGCAACAGCCCGGCAAAGGCCACCGCATCGATCAACGACTGAGTCGCGATCGGAATCGCCAGCGCCAACAGACCGACGACAAACGCGAATACCCCAATGATGAAAATGTCGGAGCGCTCGGGCTGCAACAAACCCCAGAGCCGGGCCAGGGGAGACATCAAGCCGTGATGGCCGTGATCGCCCGGCTGGTGTGCGCTCGGCGCGTGGCTCGCATGGCCATGTTCGACCGGCGCGTCGATTGCGGCTGCGGGTTCGATGATCGCGCACCGCAGCACCGTCTGCGCACTGGGGCTTCCCAGCCTTTCGCGCAGCGTCCGCTCATCGCCCCATCGCGACGGCTGCTCCGATACGGCATTGGCCAAGCGGAATTTGCGGCCGCGAGAGCCGGTCACCGCATGCCAGGCTTCTTCGCCCGAGGTGTGGACGATCAGCCAGGCGCCGGCGCGGGCCAGCGTGCGAAATTCCTCCCACGTGCAGTCGGCAACTTTGCACTTCAGGCCGAGCTCGACCGTGGCTTCGCCGATCCAGCGCCACCACAGCTCGCTCGCAGGACCGCGGTACGTCTCGGCCGCCTCACCGATCACACGCCGCAGTTGCCCGCGGTCGACGGCGTACCCGGCATCGTGCAGCAATTGCCCCAAGATACTGGCCGCCCCCTCGACTGCCGGCAAGTCGACGAGCGCTTCAGTCGACTCTCCCGCTACCACCGCCGCCTCGCCCGCAGTTTCCATCCGGCCCTCTAACTGAATCGTTTACTCAGTGCCCAATACCCCAAGACGCCGCGCTCCCGCGCCCCGCCG
>JBQCEI010001286.1:0-3078 GCA_051960375.1 Aureliella sp.
TCGGGGGGCAGCCGCGTCGCTCAAGATTTTCAAGACGCTTACGGAGCCGATCTGACGATCGATGGCCACTTCGGCGAACGCTGGATCGCCACCGCGCCGGAGCTGACCATCGAGTTGGCCGAGCCGACGCGCATCGAGCGCGTGTTCTTCTCGAGCGACCGCACGCAGGCGCTGCCGCAAGACAGCCCGATCACGACGTTCATCGGCGATTACAAGTTGTCGGTTTCCAGCGACGGCGCGAACTGGCATGTGGTCGCTGACAGCGAGGATCGCCAACCCTCAAGCTTGGCGCATCGCCGCGCTCGGATGATGGCAGCAGAAATCACCGGTGTGGAGAGCGAACGCATCGCCGAGCTGCGAAGTGAGATCGCCCGCATCATGCGCCAGATTGGCCAAGTGCCCAACTATCCGAGCGTTTGGGTCGGCGAGATGAGCCCCGCGCCGGGCCCGTTCAAGATTTTTCTCGGCGGCGATCCATCGCGAACCGGCAGCGATGTCGTCATCGCCAGCCCCAGCGCATGGGCTCAGTCGCCAGCCACGTATTCACTCAGTGCAGAAGCCACCGAGCGCGATCGTCGCCTGGCACTGGCTCGTTGGATCGTCGACGAGCGGAATCCGTTGCCGCCGCGCGTGATGGTCAACCGAATCTGGCAATGGCATTTCGGCTCTGGCATCGTCGATACGCCGAGCGACTTCGGCTATCTCGGCCAGCCGCCCGAGCATCCCGAGCTGCTCGACTGGTTAGCCGCTGAACTGATGCGCGGCCAGTGGGGCATCAAACGTTTGCAGCGCATGTTGGTGCTGTCGGACGTTTACGCTCAAGGGTCCGAGTGGCGAGCCGACGCGGCGGCGGTCGATGCCCAAGCTCGCTGGCTGTGGCGTTTTCCACCGCGGCGGATGACGGCCGAAGAGATTCGCGATGCGATTCTGAGCGTGTCGGCAGCCCTGCGGCTGGAACGTGGCGGGCCGGGCTTTCGTTTGTATCGCTTTCTGCAAGACAACGTTTCGACCTATGTGCCGCTCGACAGTCACGGACCGGAGACGTGGCGGCGGTCGGTTTATCATCAGAACGTGCGTGCTCAACTGGTCGATGTGATCAGCGACTTCGACTGTCCCGATCCGGCCGCGGCAACGCCCAAGCGAGCCACGACGACCACGCCGCTGCAAGCTCTCACGATGCTCAACCACGGTTTTACTTTAGAGATGTCCGAGGCTTGGGCCCAGCGACTGGAGCGCGAACAACCGGCAATCGACCTGCAAATCACCGCTGCCTTCGAACAAGCTTTCGCCCGCAGCCCAACGCCTGACGAACTGCAAGAGGCTTGCGCGCTCGCGAAGGCACATGGCCTGGCCGCCTTATGCCGTGCGCTCTTGAACTCAAGCGAACTGATCTACATCAACTGAAAACCTTTTTTACCGCGGAGACGCGGAGAGCGCGGAGGACCGTTTTTCTCTCTGCGCCTCTCCGCGTCCTCCGCGTCCTCCGCGGTAAAAATTATGAGCATGGACAAACCAATGAGCTCCGATTTCACTCGCCGTGATTGGCTACAGAGTCTGCTGAGTCATAGTGCGACGGGAGTATTCGGAGTCGGCTTGGCGCATCTGCTAGGCTCTCGCGCCGTTGCGGCGTGGCAGCCGGGTCGCAGCGAGACGCACTTTTCGGCTCGCGCCAAACGCGTCTTGCATATCTTCTGCCCCGGCGCGGCCTCGCATATGGATCTCTGGGAGCACAAGCCCGAGCTCGACCGCCACGACGGCAAGCCCTTGCCGGGAGCCGAGGAGTTCGTGTCGTTCCAGGGCAAGAACGGCAACCTGATGAAAAGCCCTTGGGCGTTCGAGCCGCGCGGTCAATCGGGCAAGATGTGGAGCACGCTGCTGCCGCACATGGCTCAGCATGTCGACGACATCGCCTTCGTGCACTCGATGACTTCGAAGACGAACACGCATGGACCGGGTTGCATCTTCATGAACACCGGTCACGTCACCGAAGGTTTTCCCAGCGCCGGCGCTTGGGTCAGTTATGCGCTGGGCAGCGCGAACGATAACTTGCCGACCTACGTTGCGATCGCCGATATACGCGGCGAGCCACCCAACGGCAAAGCGAACTGGTCCAACGGATTTCTGCCGGCGCGCCATCAAGCGATTACCCTCGCGGCGCATCAGCCGGTGCGCAACCTCGCGCCGCCTGCCTCTTTGCCACGCGCGGCCGACGAAGCGACGCGGGCGTTTCTGGCGCGGATGAACGCCCGACATGCAGCTGCTCATCCCGAGAACACGGAACTGCAAGCGCGCGTCGCCGCATACGAACTGGCCGCCCGCATGCAGCTTTCGGCGCCCGAAGTGATGGATCTCAGCGATGAATCCGAATCGGCCCATCGCCTCTATGCGACCGACGACTCCAACAAGCTCAAGGCGGCCTACGCGCGCAACTGCATGGTGGCTCGCCGGCTGCTCGAGCGCGGCGTCCGCTATGTCGATCTGTACTGCGCGTCGCGGGCCAGCGGTGTCGACGGCCTGCTCAACTGGGACGCGCATCGCACGCTGAAAGCCGACTACGAGCGGCACTGTCCGATCTTTGATCAGCCGACCGCGGCGCTGCTGAGCGACTTGAAGCAGCGCGGTCTCTTGGACGATACGCTGGTCATCTGGACCACCGAGTTCGGCCGCATGCCGACGCATCAGCAAGGGACCACCGGCCGCGACCACAATCCCGACGGCTTTACGTGCTGGATGATGGGAGCCGGCGTGCGCGGCGGCGCCTGCCACGGCGCGACCGATGCGTTTGGCCGCAAAGCGGAGATCGATCCGGTGACGGTGTGGGATTTTTACGCGACGGTGCTGCACCTGCTCGGCTTCGATCACACGCGGCTGACGTGGTACTACAACGGCCTCGACCGCCGTCTGACCGACGTGCATGGCGAAGTCATCCATTCGATTCTCAGCGCGTAACACGCTCGTTCCCAGGCTCCGCCTGGGAACGCACTGTCTTCGAGGCTCTGCCTCGCCGCACCCGGCATAAAGGCAAGCCGCTGTGGCAGGTTCGGAGGAGGCGGAGCCTCCAAGACAGTGCGTTCCCAG
>JBQCEI010001287.1:0-5326 GCA_051960375.1 Aureliella sp.
CCGGTGGGGCGGGCGACATTAGCCCGGGGCGGAAGCCCTGGTAATAAGCATACCCATGGCCATTAACGCCGCGGAGGGGCCGGCGTAGTTCGTGCAGCGCCGCTACGCCGGCCCCTCCGGGGCGGACGATGCTCGCGCTCTCACATTCCCGGGGCTTCCGCCCCGGGCTACTGACGGCGGGCCCTCCGGGCCGCTGTTCTCAGCCTGAGGCCCTGTTAGCCGTTCTCTTCCTCTTCCGCCAAAATATCCCGGTTGGTGTGCGGCACTTGATCGCTGCGGCGATGCAGACCCGCGCGGTCCATCAAGCTGCGACGGAGAACCTCTTCGATGTGGTCGTCGTCGGGGGGCGGCGGGCCGAAAGCCCCGAGCGCCTCGGGCTCGTAGTGGATCGTGTAGGCGTGCTTGGCAAAGGAGATGGTCGCGTCGGGGTCGAGCCGTTTGCGGTCGACTCGCATACCGTTGACCTTCGTGCCATTGCGGCTGGCCAGGTCTTTGACGAACCAGTATCCGCTCTCGAGCGTCAGCCGGGCATGCTGGCTGGACACGTTCGGAAATCGCAAAACGATATCGCAGCCTTCGCGACGGCCGATGACCAGTTTGTCTTTCTTCAGCACGATCGTATCGCCACCGCCGGTGGGGACGAGTTCACCGAAATAATCATCCATCGCAAATACCGCCCAAATCTGTACGAATTAAACGGAAAAGAACCCCTGGCCGGGACCTTAACGATAAAATGCGGGCAAGCTCTCCGGTTAACGCTCGAACGCCTCGTTAACGATAGAGCACTTAGTTGTGAACTATAGACCCAGCGCGTGCTAGAACCAGTGAGCCATAGACGAGACCTAGTGAACCATAGAGCGATTGGGCTCGGCCGCATGTACCCTGACAGCTCCGTGTGATTTAAATACTACGCCTACTCGATGGATGCGTCAATTTTCCCCGTAAATCGCGGCTTTGCCACCAAGCCCACCGCCCAAACCGCTTTTGATTGGCAAGCGGCCGGCCTGCGGTATTTTCCTTACAACGAGTACCTGCGGCATCTATTCGGTTCCCGCGTCCAAAAAATCAGCCTCGACGGCGGCTTTACTTGCCCCAATGTCGACGGCACCGTGGCGGTCGGCGGCTGCACATTCTGTGACAACCGCTCGTTCAGCCCAAGCCGGCGGGTGCGCCGCACCGACATCGCTCAGCAAATCGAACGCGGCATCGAAGGGCTGCGCAGGCGCTACGACGTCGAAAAATATCTCGGCTATTTCCAGCCGGCCACTAACACCTACGGCCCGCTGGACAAACTGCGGACACTCTACGAGACAGCTCTCAGCGATCCGCGGATCGTCGGCCTGGTCATCGGCACGCGCCCCGACTGCGTGCCCGACGAAGTGCTCGACCTGATCGACGAGTTCGCCGAGCACAGTTACGTGTCGCTCGAGATCGGCATGCAAACGATCCACGATGCCAGCCTGGACTGGATGAACCGCGGCCATCATCACGATGCGTTTCTCGATGCGATGACGCGGATGGCTGGGCGCAAGTTTCACACGAGTCTGCACGTCATGCTCGGCCTGCCGGGTGAGACGCGCGAGATGATGCTGCAAACGGCCGAAGAAGTCGCCCGCTGGCGGCCGGCCGGCGTGAAGATCCACAACTTATATGCGGTTCATCGGACGCGGCTGGCCGACCAGATCGCCAGCGGCGAAGTGCGGCTGCTCGAGCTGGACGAGTACCTCGAGCTGCTGGCCGACTTTATCGAGCGCATGCCGCCCGAAACCGTCATCGAACGCATCTCGGGCGACGCGCCGCCGGGCAGCCTGATCGCGCCGGCGTGGTGCCTGAACAAGGGGAGCATCAAAAGCGGCCTTCTGGCTACGCTCGAGCGCCGCGGCACTCGCCAAGCAATCCACGCCACCGCAAAAATCGAGTAATCCGCCAAGCGCTACGAACTGTCGAAACTACTTGCCGCGTATTTCCTCTGCGTGTCCTCCGCGCTCTCCGCGTCCTACGCGGTAAAAAAGATTTAACCGCGGAGGACGCGGAGGGGGCGGAGGAAGACATTTGCGACTTGGCTAACTGGGCGAATTTGGCCATAATTACTGGACCCCTCACCATCCCGCCTCTTTTCGGAGATATCCCTCTTTATGCGCTCGTATGCACGTCTCAGCGTCTTTGGCATGCTTGCCATCGTCCTTCTCCGCGTCGGTGTCGGCTGGCACTTTTACATGGAAGGGACCAGCAAGGTCCGCAAAGGCGATTTCCATTCCGAGGGATTTCTCACCGGTGCCGAAGGACCGCTGGCCGGCCAGTTCCACAACATGATCTGGGACTATGACGGTCACGTTCGGCTAAATCGCGAGGGGCTGAAAAAGCTCTTCAGCCAGGCGGCCGAGGATGCCAAGCAGCACTTTCAATTGACCGATGCCCAGAGCAAGCCGGTCGACAAGCTCCGCAACTCGTTCCTCGAGAAGATCGACGAGACGTTTGCCGAAGGTTACGACGACGTCGAGAAGTACTGGATCAACGTCAAGCGACTGGACGATCGAGCCCACGACGAAGTCTGGCACGAAGTGGCCAGCCTCAATGGCCAGATGCGCAAAGTCGAAAAGGACTCTCGCGCGGCGGTGGCCGACACGCTCAAGACGATCGACGCGCTGTGGGACCAGTACGAACTGCGGCTCAATGGCATGGCCACTCGCGAGCAATTCGCTGCGGCCGGCTACTTCCACTTTGACCGCCCCGGCGAAGGCGTGGTCACGACTCGGCTGGTCGACAAAATCATTCCGATCTTCGACATGGCGGTCGGCATTCTGCTGATGATCGGCCTGCTGACGCCATTGGCCGCCGGAGCCGGCGCGCTATTCTTACTGAGCGTCGTGTTGTCGCAGATGCCCGGTTATCCTGGAACGCAGCCGACCTATTTCCAGGCGGTCGAGGCGCTGGCGCTGCTGACGCTGATGGCGACCGACGCCGGCCGCTACGCTGGCCTCGATTTCATCCCGTGGGCCTGGTGGCATCGCGCCAAGCCGAGCCGCGGCAAGCCGGTCGCCGTGGTCGTGCCGACCACGACCGCCCCAGTCACCGCCTGATTGTCCCAACGCTCATCAGCCGCTGGGCGGTAGCCCGCGGTGACACATCAGCCGCAGGGCGTTAGCCCGCGGTTCTACATTAGCCGCAGGGCGTTAGCCCGCGGTTCCTGGCAAAAATCCGGACGCTTGCCGCGTGGCGGCTGATTCCAAACGACGTCAGACCCTCCGCTGACCAAAGCGCTCGCAAACCAACCCAACCAAAAAACACGCCTTTTCAGGAATAAACGCATGCAACCTCTCAGTGCAGAACAACGAACCACAGGTCGCGATAACTACTACGAAGCGATCGGCGTCACCCGTCGCGACTTCATCAAAGGGGTAGCAGCCGCCGGAGTGGTCTCGGGCGCGGGCCTCGGCGCGATGTACTTCGGTTACGGCAAGGTCAACGATCCGGTGCGCGTGGGCATCATCGGCGTGGGAGACGAAGGCAACGTGCTCTTGGGCGCGTGCAATCCCGACTACATCGACATCAAGGCAATCGCCGACATTCGTCCGAGCAGCATCCACCGCGCCTTCCACGGCGACTGGGCCAGCCCCGCTTCGCTGGCTGCGCGTCCCGGCCTGATCAAGCGCTACGGCTACAGCTCCGAGGCCGAGGCTCGCCGCAACGTCAAGGTCTACGACCAGAGCAACGGCGGCATGCAGGCTCTGCTGGATGATCCCGATATCGAAGCGGTCATCATCGCTCTGCCGCTGTTCCTGCACGCTCCGATCGCTA
Organism: Aureliella sp.; assembly: GCA_051960375.1. Lineage (GTDB taxonomy): Bacteria > Planctomycetota > Planctomycetia > Pirellulales > Pirellulaceae > Aureliella. Next base: position 3,799 of record JBQCEI010001287.1, read on the forward strand.
TCCAGGCCATGAAGCGCGGCAAGCATGTGCTGACCGAGAAGCTGATGGCTCACAACGTGGCTCAGTGCAAAGCGATGGCGCGTTTCGCCAAGGACGCCAAGCCGACCAAGGGCGAGTTCCTGCATTTGGCGACCGGTCACCAGCGGCACTACAGCGTGCTGTACGACAACGCCGTGCACCTGATCCGCGCGGGCTTGCTCGGACAGCTCCACCACGTGCGCGCTCAGTGGCACCGCGGCAACGTGCCGGGCAACGACAGCTGGGCCATGCCGATCCCGGGCACCAACGAAGTGGTCACCGTCCGCGGCAAGACAAAAGAAACCAACCGCATCGTCGACAAGCTCAACAGCTTCAAGCGCGAGCTCGATCAAACGACCGATCCGGCCAAGATCGAAGAACTCACCAAGCAGATCGCTCAGTGGGAACAGTGGGACGCCGACAAGAAGGTCGACGCCGAGAAACACGGCTACATCACGCAGACGCTGGCCGACGGCTACGTTCGCACCGCGATGGAAGAACTGTGCCGCTGGCGTTTGTGGGATCGCACCGGCGGCGGCTTGATGGCCGAACTCGGTTCGCACCAACTCGACGCTTCGACGATCTTCTGCTCGGCGCTTCGCGAAGACGGCAGCAAGGCTCATCCGCTCACCGTGCATGCGGTCGGCGGTCGGCACATCTTCCCGCTCGATCGCGATTGCCAGGATCACGTCTACTGCATGTACGAGTTCCCCGGCCCTGAGTATGCCCCGAACTTCGACGTCGGTTACGACCACGGCAACAAGCCGATCCCCGGCTACGAACAGGACCCGAACAAGAAGATCGTCGTCACCTACTCGTCGATCAACGGCAACGGCTTCGGCGGCTACGGCGAAGTCGTCATGGGGACCAAGGGAGCGATCGTGCTCGACCGCGAGCAGGAATTGATGCTCTACAAGGACGCCGACGTCGCCTCGAAGATCAGCGTCAAGAAGGATAAGGGTGGTTACAGCCTCGATACGCAGGCCAGCGGCAGCTACGCCGCAGCCAGCACCGCCAAGGCTGCTTCCGAAGGCCCGGTCAGCCGCGGTTACACCGAAGAGATCGAGCACTGGGCTTGGTGCATCCGCAACCAGGACGCCGACAACAAGCCCCGCTGCTATCCGGAAGTCGCCATGGCCGACGCCGTGATCGCCCTGACGACCAACGTCGCCATGGCTCAAGCCGCCCGCGGCGAAGCCGGCTACGTCAAGTTCAAGGACAGCTGGTACGACCGCGACTCCGACGAAACGCCAGACGGCAGCAACGTCGACGAAGAAATGAAACGGCTGAAGGACTGGAAGATCGTCTAATCGTTTGATTACCGAATTTCACCGCAGAGGCGCGGAGAGCGCAGAGGACGCAGAGAACTCTGCGTTCTCTGCTCTCTCTCTGCGTCTCTGCGTTAAATCAAGCACGAGGCTCAACATGACAGACTGGCCGGAAGAAGGTTCGCAAGCGCCCGACTTTACGCTCGCCGCCGATGATGGCAAGCAGGTTTCGCTCGGCGATT
>JBQCEI010001288.1:0-3158 GCA_051960375.1 Aureliella sp.
TACCGCGCCAGCGGAGCAGGGGGGCAGCACGTCAACAAGACCGACAGCGCGGTCCGCTTGACCCACATTCCGACCGGCATCGTCGCCAGTTGCCAAAGCGAACGCAGTCAGCACAAGAACCGGGCCCAGGCATGGAAGATGCTTCGAGCCCGCATCGCCCGCGTCGAGGAAGAACGCCGCGAAGCCGAGCAGATGGCCAAGTACAAGAACAAGGCTCGCGTCGGCTTCGGCTCGCAAATCCGCAATTACTTCCTGCATCCCGAACAGCGGGTCAAGGACTCGCGTACTGAATACATGCAGAACAGCTTTCACGCCGTCATGGCCGGCGACATCCAGGGATTCCTGGAAGCGTTTTTGCGCTGGCGCATGGCCGAGAACGCCAGCGTCAGCGGTTAGTGCTATGGTTGAGCAAGGCGCAAATTGATCAAGTAATCGGTAGCAACTTCGCAACACAGTGCTCGACTAATTGAGAGCAACAGGTTGGGGTGACATGACGAAAACATCCGGTCGACCACACGAACCCATGCAACTGGACGCTGGGCGACTGGGACGTGTCGAATTTCAGTGGACCGGCGATCGCTATCGGCACCAGTGGCATTTCCCGGGCGCCGATGAGTCGCAGCCTTTGCTCGTTTCGGTCGAATCGACCGCCGATGCGATTTGGCCGATCAGTCCGCCGCTGCAGCAAGTGCACTTGCAGTCGTTTGACGACGGCCGCGAAGTGATCTTCGGCGTGGGCATGTCGGGCCGCGGCCACTGGTCGGCCAGTTTCACGATGGTGCCCGAACTGAAGGGCTGGATCGTCGAGTTTGCGTGTCGTTCGCCGCTGATGCCCGAGCGGCTCGGCTGCGTCTACCAGCGCAGCGCGGACTGGGCGGCCGGCGAAAACAGCTGGCACTGCGACTGCGGCGGCAATCATCTGACGCTCGAAGCGATCCCGCCGAGCAAACTGATCGGTCAGGACAACGACCAACTCGTCCTGGCCCCCGGCACGCTCCCCACGACTACCCCTTCGACCACCCAGTGGGCCTACCGCTTGAAGTTAGCCTAACGCTCGTTCCCAGGCTCCGCCTGGGAACGCACTGTCTTCGAGGCTCTGCCTCGCAGAACCCGGCAAGCAAGTGAGGCCAGCCACTTCTCAGTGTGGCACTGGCTATGCCAGTGTCTTCTGCTTCGAAGTTGAAGCGTCCGAAGGCGTAGCCAAGCGCTCCAGTGTCAATCTAGTTTCCGCAGAGAACCGTTGCTGAGACTATTGGCCTTCGGAGAGTGTATGAGCGGTCAAACCGGTAAACTTCGAAAGAAGAGCCACTGGCAGAGCCAGTGCCACCCGGCCGCGCTCTCTGCGTCTCCCCGGTAAAAACGGCTTTTGAGAACCGCAGCTATCAATCAAGCTGCTCTTGTGACCGCCGCCCCGATTCGCTAACACATCTAGGTTGTCACTCCGTTCCGCACACCGCTAGTCAAGGATGACTGGGGCATGTTGCAAGACTTTTCATTCTCGCGCTGTTCGCGCCGCTGTCACGTGGGCGCTCGCAGCCTGATGCCCGGCGAGGCGTTTTACTCGGTGGTCATCGCCGAGGGAGACAATCTCGCGCGCGTCGATATCGCCGCGGAGAACTGGACCGGTCCGCCCGAGGGTGCGGTCGGTTGGTGGCGGGCGCAGATGCCCCCCGAAGGAGCTCGCAAGCTCCGGCCGGCTCCCGACAGCGTTCTGCTCGAGACGCTCAGCCAGTTGGTCGAGCGCCCCGAGTGCGAAGCGCTGGCTTACCTGCTAGCTCTGCTGCTCGTCCGCCGCCGCGTGCTTGCCGAAGACGAATCGCTGGCTTGCCAAGTGACCGACGAACCGTCGGGGCTGTGGCATCTGCAGCATCCGGTCGACGGCCGCCAGTGGAGCATTCCGATGACGATGCCGACGGCCGATGCTGTCGAAGCGATCCAACAAGAACTGACCCGCCTGCTATTCACCGAAGAATGATCGCCCCACGTCATGCTGCAGCCCAGTTGCCGGCCAGATAGATCCGCGTCTCGAAGCGCGCCAGGTATCGATCGCCATCGCAATCGCGATCGTTCGCGCCGATGCGTCGCGGGCTCGCTGCGCACGCTCTGGGTACTGCTGGGCATCATGGTGATGGTGTTTCCATGCGGTGGCGCGACCTGTGCGCGTCGCCGACCGATGGCCGAGTTCACGCCGCCGATCGTCTTCGAAGAAACGCCCACGCTCGAGCAACTGATCGAACACCTCAATCGCACCCAAGCGATCGAGCGCCTGAACTGTGGCACCATCACGCTCTCGAGCGCCGAAGTATCGACCGAGCTATCGGGCAATCTTTCGTGGCATCGTTCAGCGCGGTTTCGCTTGCAGGCTTATCCCGGCGCGACGCGCATGCTGGGCGATGCGCTCGATGCCGGCAGCAACGAAGAAGCCTTTTGGCTGCTGACGAAGATTCCCGGCGAGCGGCATACGCTGTACTTTGCGAGGCACGATCAGTTCGACACGCAGACCGGCCCGCGGCGGATCTTGCCTGTATCGCCGCTGTGGATTCGCGAAGCGCTCGGCGTGATCGAGTTCGATCCCGCTTGGCATCACGAAGGACCGCTGGCGCGCCCCGACGGCAAGATGGAAATCCGGTCCACGATCCCGACGCCCCGCGGCAGCTACCAACGGATCGTCATCGTCGAGCCGACGCGAGCGACGATCCAGCAATTGGTGCTGATCGATCCCGACGGCAAGATGGTCGCTTCCGCGCAGCAGAGCGAGCATTCCTACTACTCGGCCATCGATACTTCGTTGCCTCATCGCGTCGACTTGCAACTCAAAGCCGACGACGGTCCCGTGCTCGCCTTCACCGTGCGCATCGGCAATTACATCATCAACGAAGTCATGGGCGATGAGAACCTGCGCTACGCCATGCCCGACCCCACGGGCTTGCAAGTGGTCGACCTGGTGCAGGCCAACACGGCCGTCGGCCAAAGCCAACCCGTCCCACCCAACGTGCCCACCCGCTCTGCGGCTCAATCCAATTGGATGAGCAATGCTCGGTGACACCGGGTTCGTCTTTTAACGCAGAGGCGCGGAGAAGGCGCAGAGAGCGCAGAGTTTTGGTTGGGTTTTGACATTGGAGTGCGGTAATCGGTTTTAAGTCCCGGTAGGGACGGCA
>JBQCEI010001289.1:0-2580 GCA_051960375.1 Aureliella sp.
CGGCAGGACCTGACGCACCTCGGCGTCGACTTTACCAAGGCGCCCGATCAGATCCACGCAGATGGAACCAAGTGGTTTCTAATCGCAACTGTGCAGATCGATGCTCCTGGCACCCTCAAGGCAATCCTGCACAGTTCGAACCCCGGTTCTGATCAAACGGTGGTCGACGGCTTTAAGGTCACCGCTCACGCTGCAAGCGAGGAATCGGACTACGATCACGAGAATCGCCTCACAGCGACCCGCTCCTATCGTCCCGGCGAGACGACTCCATTTGAAGAAACCCGGTATGCGTACGATGTCCTGGGGCGTCTGGTGGCCGCTCAAAGCATCCACCGCGACGCGACGTCCGTACCGACCGAAAACATCGTAACCACGGGCTTCGCTTTGCAAGGCTCTCAGACCGTTCTGTCATACAGCCTTGATTCTGGGACCTTTGGCAAGATCACTTCGGCGAACTTTGTCGGAGCCAATGGCCAAATCGTTGCGATTGATCGCAGCTTTGATGGCCAAACCAAGGATATCCAGCAGCAGTTCTCCGTCTGGCAGTACAACGATTTGGAGGGCCGCAAGTTCACCGACGGTGACCAATGGGGCGCAGCCGCTTACCGATTCACCCCCGGCAAGATCGAAATGGATTTCGAGCTGCTGACAGTGGACTTTGCTTACAAGACTTGGGACACCGCTCGAGATCTATGGGCGCGCAATGCCGCGAGCATTCTGGGCACGGCGCAGGCGATAGGCGGCATATCGCAGATCGCCGGCGGAATCGGTGCCTGCCTAGGCATCGTTACCTGTGGTGTCGGATTCGCCGTTGCACTGCATGGCCTGGATGACCTGGTAACGGGCTTGGATACCGCGGCCAGCGGCGAGTTCAAGCAGTCGTACACCAACTACGGCCTGCTTCAGGGCGCTCAAATGGCAGGCTTCAGCGAAGATACTGCCAAGCGCATCGCGGATACCGGCGAGATCGGCATGGGCCTCCTCACCGGCGGTCTGGGCGACGCGGCTCGCACGGTTGGCAAGCAGGCGGCGAAAAGCTCGGCTATGGCCGTGGCCAAGAACGTTCTGCAGCACGCCGGAACGCGCCTCGCAGTCGAAGGAGGCACCACCGTCGGCGTAGGGCTGGGCGTGGGAATAGCGACCAACTCCTTTGAAAACGGTCTGTTCGCCGCTCAATTCGGTCAAATCGCAGGCGGCATTGCGGCTGACTTCAGCGTCGCCTGCTTCACAGCCGGCACGCCAATCGTCGTGGACCTGGAAGGCAACAGCCGGCCAATCGAAGAGCTCGAAGTCGGCGACATGGTCCTTGCCCGCAGCGAGTTCGACCCCAATGGCCCCCTTGAGCTCAAACGCATCGAAGAAAAATTCGTTCGCACGGCCGCCGTGATGGAGCTAGTCGTCCGCGGCCGATCGATCAAGACCACCGCCGAGCACCCGTTCTACGTGGCGGCCCAAGGCAAGTTCGTCGCCGCGGGCGAGCTCCAAGCGGGCGATGAGCTGGTCAGCCACACCGGACAGCTCGCGCGCATCGAAGCAGTCTCGCGGCTTGGCGAAATCACCACGGTTTACAACGTCCGCGTCGCTGAGCACCATACATACTTTGTTGGCGGTCGCACGTGGGATTTAAGCGTTTGGGTGCACAACGCGACTTATGCCCTGAAAGCGAGCGACATCCCCGAGCTCGCAGGTAAATACCGCGACCTTAGAAACAGTGGAGTTCGTGGACGCATTCGCTTACTTCACCCTGAATCAGGGGAAGTCCTCACTACCAGCCAGATGCGTCGCGTGAAGGACTACGCCAACAAGACATTCGCCGATATGGATCGCAGCGGCGTCAGTGGGCCACGCACCCAGTTTGATGAATCAGCTCATAATGAACTTATCGCTCGCTTATCTTCGAGCCTTCCCGATGGCCATAGGATTATCGCTGGCGGCCGAGACTCAAACATGAAGGCAATCGCTCCTGAAACTTACTTCGATACTCTAGGAGGTTATCTTAGTAAACGTCGTCCTGATGTTCTGATCCAACGGCCTGACGACTCCCTGTACGGCATTAACGTTGGACTGTCCGAGCGATCCGGCCTGCCGGTACCGCGGGAGCAGGAAGCCTTGCATGACCTCACCGTATATGGCAGGCTGGAGATGCTCTTTTTCTCATATGGGATAAGATAAATGAAGACAGTTGTTTGCTTCGTCACTCCGGAAGAATTGGCTGCCTGGATAGACGAGTGGCGAGTTCTGTTCGGACTGGAGGCCGGTGTCGTCAGATATCGCCCTCAATTTGAGCTGCTACCGCTCGAAAAAACAGAAGGCATCCGCGATATATGGAACCCGGAAAGTAACGGCGAAATGCGAGTCGATGAGATATGGCTTAGCGTAGATCCCTTAGAGCTCAATGGACGTAGCGATACGCAGATTCGCGGTAGCAATAGAGACAGTCTGATTATTCGGACGCCAAAAGTAACAGCCTCATCGATCGGTGAAACGAGTATTGGAAGCGTAAGTACGAGCCCAGAATATTTGAAGACCTGGAAGAAGCTGGTCTCCAATTTGAAACAGAGAACACAGTCTGGTATGTGG
>JBQCEI010001290.1:0-4467 GCA_051960375.1 Aureliella sp.
GATCACCGAGCCTTAGTATCTCTTCGAGCAGTACCGGGACGTGAATCGTTGGATCGGTCATCAATTGCGATTCATCTGCGAAGTGTAGCGCGGCGTTGCAGCGCGGGCGATGGCGATCTCGAGCGCCACGTCGCGCGGCTGGCCGTCTACGCTCGTCGCGTCGGCCAGATCGGGCTTGGCGGCCGTGTAGGTTTGCGACAGCACGCTGCGCTCGGCGGGCACACTAAGTTCTGGCTTGGCGGCCAACTGCTGCGATTCAACCGGCACATGAGGAGCGACGCCGCGGTCGCTGATCGCCGTGCCGCTGGGCGAGTAGAACTTTGAAACGGTCAAACGCACGCCGCCGGGAAACGCTTTGGTATGGAACAACCCTTGAACGCTTCCCTTGCCGTATGAAGTGGTGCCGACGAGCAAGCCGCGCTGATGATCGCGAATCGCTCCGGCGAAGATCTCGCTGGCGCTGGCGCTGTCGCCGTCGATCAGGACGACCAGCGGCATTTGCCAAGTGCCACCGCGGACGGCGGTGTAGTTCTGATTCTCGATTCCGTTCTTGCCGCGAGTGCTGACGATGATGCCTTCGCCGATGAAGCGATCGGCAACGGCGACGGCTGCGTCGAGCCAGCCGCCCGGATTGCCGCGGAGGTCGATGATCAAGCTTCGCATATGCTGACGCTCGAGTTCAAACAAGGCTGCATCGAGCTCGTTGACGGTGGTCTTCTGAAAACTGTTGATCTTCAGATAGCCCGCGCCGTTTTCATCGTTGATGATGCGGGCGTTCTCGATGCTGGCGACTTCGACGCGGCGGCGATCGACAAACAGTTCGAACTGGCCGCGCCCCTCGCGTTCCATCAGCAATCGGACCTTGCTGTGCTCGGGCCCGCGGAGTAGATCGGCGGCTCGCTCGGCACCGACGTCCGAGCAACGCACCGAGCCGACTTCCAAAATGCGGTCGCCCGCCTTGAGGCCCGATTCGAGAGCCGGTCCGCCGGGAATGACGCTGAGGATCCGCAGCGGCACTTCATGCGGCTGCAGCGCGATGCCCAGTCCCACAAAGTTGCCTTCGATCTGCGATTCGACTTCGGCCAGCTCGCCCGAAGAAAGGAACGACGAGTAGGGGTCGAGCAGTCCGACTGCGCCGCAGACGAATTGAATGATCGTCGCCGAGGCAGGCAGGCCGATTTGTTCCTGCGCGAGCGTAGCCACGTTGGCGACGATGCTGCGAGCTTCGAAGCGGCTGCGAACTTGCCGGGCCAGCGTGATGCGATGGACGTTGGTGCGGAACTGTTCGATGCGAGCCGGATCTTGACCGCGGAGGAAATGGCTAACGAACAGCGGCTCGGTGAGTGCAACCTCGAGGTAAGCGGTGCCGCCGCGAACCAGCTCGGTCATGTCGAGCTTGTCCACGTAGCTCATCTCAAGCCGCGAGAGAACTTCCGAGTAGAGCTCCAGGCCGTCGCTCGAGGAGATGGTGGCCATGGCGTCCAGCAGAGAAGGATCCTGGCAGCGCCGCACTACGTCGTAGTGGATGCGCGAGATCAGCAACCGCCGCTTCAGCTCGGCGTGATCGGGAGTGGCGCGGCAAGCTTTCTCGTAATGCTGAACCGCTTCGAGCCACTGACGGTTCTGTTCGAACTCCAAGCCCGCGCGCAATTGCTGCTCTGCGAGCTGCTGCGAATTGGCCGCTACGACCGGTGCGTGCTGAGCATCGGCCGCTCTTGCATGCCCGCCGCCGCCCAGAGCCAGGCAGGAGAGCACGAAGCAGAGGATGAATGTGTGTTTGAACGTACGCAACCGCATTATGACTTTCCGAGGCCCAAGTGCTAAACTTCGTGACGTAGGCGTGTCAGTGCGAGCTGCGAAAGCTTGCCGGCAGACGACCGATAGAAAGCCGATCTGCGGCGAACATCCATTCGCGGCACAACTGACGGGCTTGTTCCTCTTAGTGCGAAGCGACAGCCGAGGTGGGCCAAAGATGCAGACGGCTTCGAAGTGGCCAGCGACATCCTTGGGCGGCTGTTGACATCCGTACCAGCGTCCGTGCACGAAGTCAGCCCGAGGGAATATAGATCACGGATTATGCCCGGTCAAAAAAACGCTGTAGAATTCCCAGCAGCGTATCCGGCACTGGCGGTATAACCGCGCGGCAGCGTAGAGCCTTTGCCGATCATGCACGGCGCGCCGCCCGATCGGGACCTTCCAAAACTCGGAAGTTCCGAGAATTGGCGTTCCGATATTTCGGCGTCCCGCAACTCGCGGCAGAGACTTGCGATCCACAGTGCCTATTTAACCGTCAAGGTACCCGGCCAGCGGTCGGTTCCCTCGCGCGCATCCTGGCGTCTGAGAGGATGGTCAGTCGGTTCGGCTGTGAAACGGTCGCTGTGAAACAGTCTGGCAGCGAGGTCTTCCCGCACCAAACCGTTTCGCCAGAAAGTGCCGCAGCCAGGCGATCACCGCCTGGTAACCGCTGCGACCTGCTGAGCGTGATTATCAGCAAAGCGAATTTGACGACCGGATAAAAGCGGAACGAACTATCATCCAACGGCTTCCGCATTAAATGTATGCGCCTGATCGCATGGGGGCAAGCAGACGACATTCTCAAATGTCGTTTTCACCGCGGAGGACGCGGAGAGCGCGGAGGGAGTGCAATCGGTGCACCTCCGCGCTCTCCGCGCCTCCGCGGTTAAAAAACGGTTTTAATCGAGCTGCTTGACGACCTTGCCGTCGGCGATCGTCCAAATGCCGAGCTTGCCGTCCTGACCGCCGGCGACGACATCTTTGCCGTCGGGGGTGACGCACAGGGCATAGAGCGACGAAGCCGAGCCGCCGAAGGTGCGGACCGTTGAGCCGTTGCTGGTTTCGACCAGTCGCAAACTGTTGTCGGCACACGAAGCGAGCACTTGGCCCGTCTGGCCGACGAACGCGAGGCTGGTGATCTCTTTGCCGAAGCCGCTCACGGTGCGCTGCTGTTCGCCGCTGATCGTATCCCAGACCTTAAGCGTGGCATCGGCGCTGGCGCTGGCCAAGGTACGGCCGCTGTCTTGCCAGGCGATCGACAGCACGTGGTGCGTGTGCCCTTCGAGCGACAGACGCTGCTTGCCTGTGGCCGCTTCGAAGACGCGGATCAGCTTGTCCGCTCCGCAGGTTGCCAGTTGCTGGCCGTCGGGCGAGAAGGCGATATCGAGCACCGTATCGCTGTGGACTTCGCCCAGATCGCGAACCAGCGTGCCATCGTTGGCGTTGAACAGTTTCACATCGCCAAAGCGGCTAGCCGGTCCGCTGCCGACGGCCAGCGTCTGACCGTCCGGGCTGAAGGCAAGGGCGGTGACGCGATCGCTGAGCACCGAGTTCGGATCAGTTTCGCTACCGATGACTCGCTCGAGTTTCCAGGACGGTTGGCTCGACCAGGCGATCAGCGGTGACGAGGCGCTGGCCGCGACGATCATCGGTCCGGCGGCAGCGACGCTGCCCAGTTGCGGCGCGGGCTTTAGTTCGGCTGCGACCCCGCCGGCGGCGACGTCGATCACCGCGATCGAACCTTGCTTGCGACCGAGCACCAGGGCATTGCCCGCCTGATTGAAGACCAGCCCGACCGCTGCGTCTTCACGAGACGCTTTGGCTTGTTGTTCCAGCGCTGTGGCGGCACCTTGGAAGCTGACCAGTTTTTCTTTATTGGTTTCGACGACCGCTTGTCGCTCGGGGATCGCCTTGGCAGCTCGATCGACCGCGTCCTTGGCTGAAGCCAGCGCTTGATCTTGTTTTTGAACTCCTTCCATGGCCGTTTGCTTGGCCTTTTCCAGGTCGGGTTCTTTCTTCTTCTTGGCTTCGATGTCGGCGGTGAGCTGCTCGATCTTCTTCATTTGCTCGGCGATCATCGCCTTGGCAGCTTCGATTCCCTTTTCCGATTCTTTGATCGCCGCGACGTTGCCGTCGATGTCGGCGACTTTGGCGGCCAGTTCTTTGGCTGCCTTCTCGCGTTCCTCGGCGACCTTCTTCATCGCTTCTTGTTCTTTTTGATGGGCGGTCTCGAGCTCCTTGATGCTCGCGGCCAGGCGATCAACTTCGGCTTGCTGACGCGCGACGGTGCGCTGCGCCCGCGCCACATCGCGGCTGATCGAAGTCTCAGGCGTAATCGCGATCACCTCTTTTCCGTCGGCTGGGTTCCAGACTCGGATCGTGCCGTCGGCGCCGAGCGTGGCGACTTGCGTGCCTTGCGGATGAGCGGCGATGCGGGTGACCGCGACAGGACTCTTCCACGTCGCCAGCGTCTTGCCTTCGACCGCGTGAACGGCTCGCACTTGGCCGTCGCTTAGAGCCACCAGCAGTCGCACCGGCTCGCCCGGGCAGACCGCGATGTCAGCGGCCGCGGGAATCGCTTCAGCAAAATCTTTCTTGACGAAGCCAGCTGCAGGAGTTGCCGGCGGGGCGGGCGCGGGTTTTTCGTCTGCTGGCTTTTCGGCTGCAGCCGCG
>JBQCEI010001291.1:0-4140 GCA_051960375.1 Aureliella sp.
TGCCGCGATTCGCCGGCGTAGTCGAGCGTCGCCGAGTTGCCCAGCACGCTGGCCGCGATTTGCTCGAGCTGATCCAGTCCGTTCTCTTTGGTGACGCCCGGCAACACGCCGGCGAAGACGCGCAGCGAACTTTGCTGCTGGAATTTCGTCAGCGTCCGCGGCGCGGTCACCGGCTCGATCGTGGCAAAGTTCGAGACCGGAATCAGTTCCCCCTGCGGCGTGCGGATTTTGAGATCCATCAGCGCGGCGGCCGATTGCCGATCCTGTTCCGCCAGCTGCGGAATCACCTGGTACGAGCGATTGAAATAGTTGAAGCGGTTTACGTAACCGCCTCCAAGCAGCACGCCCAGCTCCTGGGCCACCGCAGCCAAGTCCATGTTCAAGTCGGCCACCTTCTCGCGGTCGACCGTGACGCGGGCTTGCGGCAAGTCGAGTTTGAGGTCGGTGTTCACGAACATGAACTTGCCAGACTTGCGACCCAGAGCAGAGATCTCGGCAGCCAGTTCGGCCAACTGCTCAGGCGGTTGATCGCTCTTGATCACTAGTTCAACGTCGTACTGTCCAGCCCCGGGCAGCGGCGGCAAGAGAATCGGAAAGGGCTCGACGCCCGGGATCGTCGATACGATTCCGAACACGTCGGTGTACATCTCGCTCGTGCTGCGATTGCGATCATCGAAATCCTTGGTGATTACGCCGCCGAATCCGCTGCCGGCGTTGACCAGGGCCCACATGTACTTCGATTCCTCGAGCGCAGTCAGCTTGCTGGCCAGCTCTTTAGCCCATTTGGTTGTCGACTTGAGCGTCGCATCGGGTGCCGCCGACATGAACACGGCGATGGCGCTTTGATCCTCGACCGGCGCCAGCTCTTTGCCGCTGAACATGTACAGCGGAACGGCCGCAGCTGCGACCAGCAAGGTCGAAACCACGATCGCCCAGCGCAGCTCGAGCGCTCCGCCGAGCAGCCTCGCATAGATCTTGCGCACCGTCTCGAAGCGGGCGTTGACGAACCGCGCCAGCCAGCTTTCCTTGCCCGAGGGGTGCACCATCTTCGCGCTCATCACCGGCGAGAGCGTCACGGCGACAAATCCCGACACGATCACTGCGGCGGCCAGCGTAAAGGCGAACTCGCGGAAAAGCATCCCGGTCAAACCGCCTTGGAAACCGATCGGCGCGTAGACCACCGCCAGCGTGATCGTCATGGCGATGATCGGTCCGATGAGCTCGCGGGCACCCAGGAGCGCGGCCTGCATGCGCGAGCGGCCTTCCTGGACGTGCCGCTGGATGTTCTCGACCACCACAATCGCATCGTCGACGACCAGTCCGACGGCCAGCACGATCGCGAGAATCGTCAGCAGGTTCAGCGAAAAGCCGAGCAGCAGCATGAGCACCGTGGCGCCGATCAGCGACACCGGCATCGCCACCAGCGGCACCATCGCGGTGCGAATCGAGCCCATGAACAGAAAGACGACGATGCCGACGATGAAGATCGTTTCGCCGAGCGTCTTGGAGATTTCCTTGAGAGCATCTTCCATGAACTTGGTGGCATCGAACGCCAGCTGCATGTCGATGTGATCGGGCAACGTCGGACGCAGCCGCTCGAGCTCGGCTCGCAGCTTGTGCGCAACGTCGATTTCGTTGCTGCCTGGCAGCGGCCACACCGAAACGTAGACCGCTTCCTTGCCGCTGTAGAGCGCGGTGGCCAGCGGCTCTTCGGCGCCGAGCTCGACAGTGGCCACGTCGCGCAGTCGCGTAATGGCTCCGTCGCGCTGGGAGACGATCAGATCTTCAAATTCATCGACGGTGCGGAGGTCGGTGTTAGTCAGCAGATCGACTTGGATCGAATCGTTGCGGACGCGGCCGATCGCTGCCAGATAGTTGTTACGCCGCAGGGCGTTATAGACGTCGCCCGGTGTCAAATTCAGTTCGCTCAAGCGCTCGGGCGAAATCCACACGCGCATCGCCGGCATCTGGCCCGCTTCGATGCCGACTTTCTGCACACCCGGCAATATGGACAACTGCGGTTGAATGGTGCGATTGAGCCAATCGGTCAGCGCCGAGATGCTCAGTTTGTCGGAAGTGAAGCTGATGTAAAACGAAGCATACGGCCGGTCGGCGCGCTTGAGGTCGATCACCGGCGGCTCGGCTTCGGCCGGCAGCTGCCGCCGGACTTGTTGCAAGCGGGCGTTGATTTCGGCCAACGCCTGAGTGCTGTCGTGGTTGAGCTTCAGGCGCACGGTGATCAAGCTGACCCCGGCCGAGGAACTCGATTCGATGTAGTCGATGCCGGCGATCGAGGATACGGCTTGCTCGATCGGCGTGGTGAGAAAGCCGCGGACCGTTTCAGCGCTGGCGCCGATGTAATACGTCGTGATGCTGACCGACGTGCTTTCCAGTTTCGGATACTGCTGGATCGGCAGCAGAAACATCGCTCGCAGGCCGATCAGCACGATCGCGATGTTGACGACCGCAGCCAGAACCGGATGGCGTATGAAGACATCTGTGATTGATCGCACGGTTTGCATCCAACGGAGCGGTGGGCCAAGAAGAGTCGCAAGAGTTACGAACGAGACAATTAATTCTGGCCAGCGCGAGCGATCGCCCCAGCGTCGCTCGCCGGTCCAGCCGCGGCGTTATCGCGCGAGCTCGCCTCGTTACCCGGCGTGTTTTCATCAGGCGGAGCGGTGCTGCTTTCGGCGGTCACCGGGACGATGAGCGCTCCTTCGTGGAGTTTGAACGAGCCGTCGGCGACGACTTGATCTTCACCAGTGACGCCATCGAGCACGCTGATTTGCTGGCCGACCGTCTTGGCCACGTGAACGGTGCGAGCCCGAGCGCGCAGTTTGTTATCCTGGTCGGGCTCGGCGACATAGACGAACGTGTTCATCGGCGCCCGCCGCAGGGCTTCCAGCGGAATCGCCGCCGTGCGCAGTTCCGGGCCGTATTCCAGCATGACTCGCACCGAGTCGCCGGGGACGAGAGTCGGTGGCACGGGGGAGAGCTTCGCGCGAGCCAGCAGATTACGGCTTTGGCGATCGGCCCTGGCGTCCATCGCCACGATCGTCGCGTGATAGGCCGACGCGGCATCGGCGAGGTGAACCTGGTCGCCGACCTTCACTGAGTCCGCTGCCGATTGCGGCATCATAAAGTCGACGTGAACAAAATCCTCGTTGCTCTGCAGCGTGGCGATCTCAAAACCGCTGGGGAGGAACTGGCCGATGTGCGTATTGCTCAGTCCGATCTTGCCTGGAAATGGAGCCCGTAGCGTTTTCTTGGCGATGGCCGCTTGGAGTTGAGCGACGGTCGCCGTCGCTTGATCGAATTGCGCCTGAGCCTCTTCGACCTCGGCTACCGTGACGGCATCGGACCTGGCCGCTTGCTGCATGCGGGAGAGAGTTGAACGCGCCAGCCGCACTCGCGCCATGGCGGCCGCCAATTCAGCTTGCTCGACGCTGGTATCGAGCTGGATGAGCACTTGCCCCTCAGCGACTAAATCGCCCGATTGAAAGCCGACTTGGGTGACCGTGCCGGCGACTTCATTGCTGAGCATGATCGACTGCGGCGCAAGCACTGTGCCGATCATGGTCGTTTGCTGGCGATACGCCATCTCCTCGACCGGCCGAATCGAAACGGCGATCGGCATCTCCGGAGGCGGCGGAGTCGCCATGGCTCTTTGGATTTCGCGGTACTTGGCCAAGGCCAACGCTCCGCCGACCGCCAAAACACACGCCACCAAAATCAACGAACCTGCCCAGCGCACCGGAGTACTCATAGAAAGTCGTATCACAGCGGAGGAAATGAGTCGACCAAGGCCGATCGATCAGACACACATCGGCCAGAAAAGGATCGCTGCCGCTTCGCACCAGCGATTGCTCAAAAGCGAGACCGTGCGAAACGAACTAACGATTTTGGATATCCTAGCTAGATCGCCCAAATCTCTCTACGCCAAACTTCCCATGCCCGTTTTTACCGCGGAGAACGCAGCGAGCGCGGAGACGGAACTAGCGATCAGGCCGCGCGGCGGCGACAACCCACCGACCGTCGAGATTCACCAGCAGCCCTAGCAGCAGCCCGCCGTCGGTATCGACCACCGCCGAGCCCTCTAGCGATTTGTGAATGGCCACCGCTTCGTTGATCTCAATG
>JBQCEI010001292.1:0-3762 GCA_051960375.1 Aureliella sp.
CTGTTATTCTGCCTTATCGAGCCAGCCGCGGGTGATGCCGCGCTGCATGGCGAAGCCGATCATGCAGGTGCACGAGTATTCGTCGTAGCTTTCGCGGTGGTCGATCACTTGATGCCAGCAGCCGGTGTCGGGATCTTGATACGGTTTGAGCGCAGCGAGATGAGCCCGCAGTTCTTTGACAAGTTCCGGCTTGGCGGGATGATCCTCGGGCCATTCGGAGAGAGCCCACGCTAGGCCGATCGCGGGAAAGCCGTTGCCGCGGCCCCAGGCGGCTTCGCATAGGGGCGAGTGACGATAGATGCCATCGGGCCTCAAGCACAGTTTGCGCATCGAAGCGAAATGCGTGGCGGCGGCGTCGAAGTATTTTCGCTCGCCGGTCAGCCGGCCGGTGGCGGCGAGGATCGGACCTGCCATGAACACTGCATCGCTCATCTCGTTGTGAAACGGCATGATCGCCCGCGGCTGACCTTGCTCGTCAAAGATCTGATCAGCTGCCGCTCGGCACAGCTCGATCCACCGCTGGCGATCTTGGCCCTCGGCGCGCCCAGCCAGTTCTGCGAAGATCAGATGCCCCGCTTGCTCGCTGCCGCTTTTCGGGACAAAAGATCGCTGGCCGCTGAGAATCGGGGCAACGATCTTCGTCACTTCCGCGCGGTATGCATCATCGCCGGTCAATTCACTCAGACGCAACTTAGCCACCAGCGGCAAGGCAGCAATATAGGCGACTTGATCAAGCCGGTGCCCATAAACGGCGGCCAGTTGCTGAGCCACTTCGCGCGGCGAACGCGCCCGCAGCGCCTCAGCCTCTTCCGCTTCGAGCGCGAGTCCCGCTGTAGACGCGATCCAAACAGCGCAGCTCAGCGCGATCGTCCTTTTCATCCTGCAAGAGTCAAAGCAACTCGGCACCGTCATGGGGTCATTCTCCTTTTGAGGCTGCTTGGCAAACGACGGCCGTTCCATTTGAGGCAGCAAAAAAGTCGGCCAGCCGAACGTAGCACATCAGGCCGCTGATGTGCAGCACCCGGCAAGCCGGCCAGCCCTCCCCCACATCCTCTTCTGGCTGCGCCGCAGCAGCGTAAAGAAAAGAAGAGCCAGACGGGCACAGTCAGCCGCTGTGGCAGGTGCTGCACAGCAGGCCCTACCGCACTCGCCCGGCAACGCTAAACCCCCCGGGAGCCGACATGACGCGGTACTATATGGATTAAAGCCATGCGATGGACCGTGTTCGTCATCGATCCAGGAATTCCGGTACTCCCCACCTTACAGGCAGTAGGCTTTTACAATGGGCGAAGAGATCGTAATCGACATCCCGATCAAGCCGCGTCAGCCGATTCAGCCTTTAGAGAATGTGTTTTACTGGCTGAGCTCGGGATATGCGGAGGCTGACAGCCTGCTGGATGAATTGAAGCGATCAGGCTTTAGGGCGTCATTGGTCAAGCATCCTTCAGTCGAATCCTTTGCTCATGTCGATATAACACATGTGTATGATTGGAGTGTCGAGCATGAGCTTATCAAGTGTACGGTTTGTGGGCAAAACTTAGGCTTCGATCCGTCGGCATGCGATTTTAAGGTCGATGTACAAGGGCCAAGAGAAGAGCTCATTTGCGGGAGAGAGGCTATTGGCTGGTTTGTGGGCAAAAAAGCGATTGCCAAAGAACTGGCCGATCGCGGTTTCAAGGGTGTCCGGACTCTCGCGCCGAAGAACGAAAATGGCTATTGCCTATGGTGGGCGACCTCTACGCTGAGAGAGCTAGGTAATGAGCCGTTCTACGAATCGGATCTCGCATGCCACCGTTGTAACTTCCAGCCTCTGATCTGTAGCGAGTGTCATCGGGTGTTTAGGAAGTGCCCCCGCTGTAGTTGCGTCTTCAATTTTCCGGTGTTGAAGCCCGACCAACGGCCCCAAAACACCTCTTCAACTGCATTGGATGCGCGTTTAAAGGGTTGGGACGGTAGCGATATTGTGATCTGCGACGACAACCTTTTGATGACTGGCAGAGTCGTTGAGTATTTACTCGATCGGCGATATACCGCGTTTTGCTACGGGCCAGTCACATTGGAGACTGCAGGCTGTGACCGAGCATTGATTGAGAAGGCAAAGAAGTTGCAGCGCAAGCTGTTGTAGAGGCGAAGGTGTAGTACTGACGTGCTGGTATTCGTTATTTACGTCTTCAAGCGGTGGATTTGTCACGAAACATTGATCGAGCGAAGCCAGTTGGTGCGAGCTTAAGAAAAGCTTCATTCTGATTCAGTAGAGGCAACATGAATCGCACGATTCCGGGGATGGTCGAAGTCGAGGGACGAGAGTTCTTCTACGTTGAAACGTTAGCCAGAGAAGGCTTCGATGAAATTCTTGACGAAGCGTTGGCTGGCTCGCCGGAATTGCCATTCCCCAAGTTCGGTGGAGTCATCGAAGAGAAAGTTAGGATTCTCCTTGACGATGGCATTTCCCTGCGGGGGATTTCCTACAAAGGTGATTTGGCGGGGTGGAGACGAAAGCTAGTGGCGTATTGCAATACGACGCATCGCAAGTGAGGTATTGTGTCACAGCGAAAAGTGTCGCTTTCCGATGGGAGAGAATTTCTGCTGGGCGAATGCAACGTGATCTTCGACCGCTAGTCCTCACTCTTGCGCTGAAAGGAGAAAGGGTTTTTGCGGATTCCAGTGGCTTAGAGTGCCTTGGCCCAAAGCCAGTTGCAGTCCTTTTGAAATGGGAGGTGCGGCATAGTTTGATTGGCTCCCAAGACCGAGTAGCAAGGGCCTCCTGTGCTACGGTTCGGTTGGCAGGCCTTTGGGCCGCCCGAGATTCTCCACGGCCGTTCAATGTGCGGGCAGCGAAGAGCTCGGCCAGCCGAACGTAGCACATCAGGCCTCTGATGTGCAGCACCCGGCAAGCCGGTCAGCCCTCACCCAAAACCCTTCTCCAAATTGCGCCATGGCGGAAGAAGACCCAATGGCACAGTCAGCCGCTGTGGCAGGTTCTGCACAGCAAGGGCCTGCTGTGCTACGGTTCGGTTGGCAAGCCTTTGGGCCGCCCGAGATTCTCCACGGTTGTTCAATTCGCGGGCAGCGAAGAGCTTGGCCAGCCGAACGTAGCACATCAGGCCTCTGATGTGCAGCACCCGGCAAGCCGGTCAGCCGTCACGCTTCTTCAAACTGCGCCGCGGCCGAAGAAGAGCAGAATGGCACAGTTGGCCGCTGAGGCAGGTGCTGCACAGCAAGGGCCTGCTGTGCTACGGTTCGGTTGGCAAACCTTCGGGCCGCCCGAGATTCTCCACGGTCGTGTGGTTTGCGGGCCGCGAAGAGCTCCGCCAGCCGAACGTAGCACATGAGGCCTCTGATGTGCTGCACTCGGCAAGCCGGTCAGCCCCTCGGCCATTCTCTTCTCTGCTGCGCAGCGGCAAAAAAGGAAGAGCAGGACGGGTACCGTTGGCCGGCTTGCCGGGTGCTGACGGCAAGGGACTGCCGTCCCACGGTTGGGCCGGCAAGCGTTTGCGCGGCCGGCGATCCCAATCGAAGGCAGCTATGCGGAAGATCACGAGTACTTCGGCGAATTGGTTAGCATCTGAACCAAAGATTTTTCAGCCCCGGGCGGCTGTTAGGAGATCTTCGCCTGTTTGGCCGTTAAGAAACACAGAGACACGGCAGGCACAGAGAAAGTCGAGAGATATACTGAGTGATCTCTGTGCCTCTCTGTGTTGCCATTTCCTTCTTGTTTCCACGCGAGATCCGATGGAATGGAGGAATAAGACCAATGATTCG
>JBQCEI010001293.1:0-4356 GCA_051960375.1 Aureliella sp.
TACTCGCCATGCTGACACATGCCCGGCATACCGCAAGCTTGCGGCCGGATTGCCAATGGCCGATGATGCGGTACGGGCTGGCCGAACAACATGATCGACCCAAGCCCTCAAACACGTGCTACTTCACCGTCCAGCCAATCCCTTCGGGCTGGGTCATCATGAGCGTTCGTTGTGATTTCCGGAGTTCTTGTTTATGCGTATGAATGTTTGTTTACGTTTTACTATTTGTGTTCTCATTTCGGCAGGGGCGACGGCACTGGCTCAGGACTCCACTGACAGTAAACCGCAGGCGAGCGCGAACGCGGCCTCCGGCTCGGAATCGGGTACCGAGCACTCTGCACAAATCAGAGCGCACATGCGGCGGGTGCAGGACCAGTTTGACCAGATGAACGACTCAACGTGGTATCGGGTGGCGTTTGTCGCAACGCTTTCCGAGATCCGGGAATTTGAACCGGGCGATAAGGTTATCGGTCGACTTGCCACCGGCAAAACTGATGTAGCGGTCTTGCGTGTCAGAGCCGTGGGTCAGCAGAAGGGCGTTGACTTTAAGGAATCGTCTGTGATTGTGTGTCCTATTGGCAAGTCACGAGCGCTCTGGGAACGTTGCCTGCACCAGAGGGCAGAAATGGTATTCGAATACAATCGCATTGGCGAGACGGAATTCGTGCTTAAGTTCGGATGTTAGCCGCCCCAAAAAACAACGAACAAAGCGATCGACCCCAGCCCTCAAACACGTGTTACTCGTACCGCGATGCCAATCCCTTCGGGCGAGGTCATCGCCAGCGTTCGTCAGCAAGGAATGGAATCAACACTATGGAAAGCCCCTACGCCGCTCCGAGACACCTGGAGAATTCAAGTAGCCGGGTAGGAACACGGTTACATCGAAGCTTCAGCAGAGGAATTATCTTTGGGCTTGGCGGCTACTTTACACCCTTTGTGATCTTGGTCCCGATGTTCTGTATCAAATTCGGCTCGTATCCTAACGGTGACATGATCACCGGTCTTGCTGCATGGCACTGGCCGGTGACGGCAGCAGGTTACGCACTGCTGATTCCAAATATTGCCTGCCTGATGTTTTTTGGCTCCTTCGGATATGCGCGCGCTTCCTTGTTGCCCCGTCCGAACAGAAATGATGGTCGCCTTCTCCTGGGCTTGGCAACGCTGGTTGGTTACTTTTGCATGTTAACCCTCGTCTTTGTGTTGCGGCCACTGCCATCCGCTTGGTCAGGCGAGCTAACGAACCTGATACAATCCGGATTCGTGATGGCGTTTCCAATCGGCCTGCTCATCTGCCTCTGCGTCAGAAACGGAAACGCGTCGCGAAGCGGACGAACAACCGCATGCACCGAAGCCGCGGAAGGTTCCTAGCTTGGTGGATGCATTACCGCCGCGGCTCGGTGATGCGTAGCGTTATCCAAATTGCTCCAGGTACACTGACCGATGGTTGACCGCACAGCACGGATCCAGCTTCGGGATGTTCTGGTCGCGTACATGGCTGGCAAGATTCGGGCCTTCGAATTCGATGATCGAATCACTGGGATGCGCGAAAATGACGATCGCTCTGTCAGTACAATTGCCGACTATCTCTCCAGGTTCCACGACGACTTTCGCGACCATTCAATCTCTGTCACCCCCGCGGGTTGGACATCACTCCAGCGCATTGTCGCATTTCTCTGCTCCGAAGCCGACCTTCCATCAGCGCCAAGCGCCCCGTCGTGGCCATTTCGTGACGAAGAGGAATGGCACGCAAAAAAGTACTTGCTGGACACAATGAATCTGCCCGATTACGTTGCTGACATACACGGCCGCCCAATCAAGCCTTGGTGGAACCGCATTCCGCTGTCCGTGGTTATGGCTCTGCTCGCCGGTGTAGTGCTCCTCGTTATCGCGGTACTTCTCCTGACCTCTGGAACATCCGCAGAGTGATAACAAAGCCATGCACCACAGCCCGCGAACGGTGCTTACTCGGATGGCCAATCACTCGCGCGGGCGTGGTGATGGCTGGCGTTATCCGACTCAGCTCATTTTCCGTCAGCGCCCCCATCTTCATGACTGACCTAACTCCAACATACTGGCCATTTGATGTTCTGTTGCCATTGGAACGCACACCGCTCCACAATGCGATGCTGCGATTCTTCAGCGCAACCTACGACGCTGGCTTCAAGCCGTTTGTTACAAATAGCCATTCGGAGATCGGCTTCGGCACCACATGCGAACACCAGGCTCGATTCGTCCTTCGTGGCGGTCGCGGAAAACACTGGGAACCCTGGCTGACCGACTCTAATGCGGCCGTACGGTTAGGGCCGATTTGGGGCTTGCCCGAATCCACCTGCATGGTATTCACCGAATTCGATGACATCACGACCTTCTGCCTGCGTTGGCTTCGTGGTGATTCCCTGGTCGTATCACTCGATGGGATCCCTGTTTACTCTAAACGTGATACAAACACACCGTTGTACTATCCCCGACCCGATGCAAAAGAGGTCCGATAACAAGGCGATGAACCGAAGCCGCGGAACCGGGCGGCTTGGCAGTGGAACGTCTTCTCCCGCGGCTCGGTTATCGCGGGCGTTCCCCGTCTCAAAAGATGACGAGCCCGCTGTGAAATGGCTTCTTCCTCCTGCTGTTGGCTTCATTGTCTACGCGGTCGCATTCGCGACGTTATTTCGCGGATCAAGCCTCTGCTACTTATCCGAAGATCCGGGTACGCCACAACCGTACCTAGCGTATGGTTTCCATTCTGATCCTGTCAAAAACCAAATATGCAACACCGTATTTAGACCGTTCACATTTGGCCTAGACCCGAATGACGTGGTCTTTGACACTAGCGATTTCTCCGGCTCTCACGGATGGCGCCTCGGCTGGAGGATGCCGCTCTTGCTTTGGCAATCTACAACTGGCACATTATTACTGGCCGCTTTCGTCGTTTCACTCGGCATCGTTGGGATCTACGCATTGCCGCCTCTGATGCGTGTCGTTCGATGGGACGCCAATCGGCAACTCCAACGACGGGGAACAAACCGATGAACCCAAGCGGCGGAGCAGGCGCTTCCTCAAATCAACATTTTTTGGCCGCCGCTGGGTTATCGGCGGCGTTCGCTGCCGAGAGATATCAGCAGGTTCTGATCGAAGAAGGCGAGAAATCTCAGCGGTTCGAGCGGCGCTTGATGGCTGCCCTTTGGCAGGCTTGGCTTACCGTCGGGTGCAGCAATGTACGGCTCCTGTGTTAGTGGCTGCGGCGCCACGGAAAGTTGGTGTGGATCTAACTAGACTTCTCAGGGAGCATTGTTGTACCTGGCTTCGGTCAGCCCAGATCCGCTAATGCGTTTCCTGCCTGGGTGCATGCGTGGCGAGCGGCTTGCCGGGTGCCACAGTGGAAGACTTGTCCGGTCCAGGGCTGCGGCGCAAAGTTGAGCGGTCGATGTGCCAGGCAGCTTGGTGCGCGCGATCGCTGTAGAATCTGATGTCGGGTTCTTGCGCAGGTTGGGTGTCATGTCGACTGCCGTTGAAGTGCCCAGAATCGGCTGCGAACAAGGCGATCGACCTCAAACACGTGTTACTTCAACGCGATGCCAATCCCTTCGGGCGAGGTCATCGCCGGCGTTCGTCTCACCGGAAATGCAGTGTCACCTGCGGTGAAAACATGTTGGTTCGACTAAGCATCTGCGCGAGAGAACGAGCATTCGCCAGAGCCATGCGCCGTGTACGACCTGCTGTGCAAGCAACGCTTGATGAAATTGGAAACATCAAATTAGATAACCCAACTTGGCCTGAGATTCTGATCGCGATCACTGACGAATACGATGGCACTCACTTGGAGGCTGTCCCCAATAACCACGACTACCTTCAGCTGATGGTCGGATTCCCAAAATCAATTAGCCTCTCGACTCAAGACGACGGTCGCATTACCGCTACTGTGCTCACTCAGATCCGGCGAGCAATTCACTTGGCTCAGCTGACACCTATGGACGAACACTTGGTTGAAAATGCATTGGAACGATCGCTGAGGCAAGCCGAATCAACTTCATAACGGTGGGATGGACGAACAACGCGATGGCCCTCAAACACGTGTTACTTGACCGCGATGCCAATCCCTTCGCGCGTGGTCATCGCCAGCGTTATCTGGCAAGAGTATGTATAGCCTCGAACTGACGATCGATGCTGGCGTTAAGGCAGTCAAGGTCTTTCGCGCCGTCAAGCAGTTTGACAGCACAGTGATCATCGGCACCACGCTTCACCTCATACGAGAGCGGAAGCCATTAAACATCTACCTCGACCGTGCAGATCGGGTCGATATCCTCCGTCGCCTCGTTAACCTGCTCGATGAACTGGATCGGCTCGAGATCGCCTATGAAG
>JBQCEI010001294.1:0-6428 GCA_051960375.1 Aureliella sp.
GCTTGCGTCTTTCTCTTCTTGGTCTATCGGCGTTATTTTTTCGCTCATCCTAGCAAGTTCGCAGGCCGCGCAAACGGTTGGTGGCCCAACGTGGGACGGCAGTCCTCTGCCGTCAGCACCTGCCACAGCGGCTGACTCTGCCCGTCCTGCTCTTCTCTTCTTTGCTTCGGCTGCTGCGCAGCCAGAAGAAGAGATAAAGCTGCGGGCTGGCCGGCTTGCCGGGTGCTGACGGCAGGGGACTGCCGTCCCACAGTTGGGCTAGCTTCCGCCTTCGCAGCCTCAGACTCAGTCGGCGCAGCACGCATGCAAGCAAGCAAGCAAGAAGAGATACAGGTGCGGGCTGGCCGGCTTGCCGGGTGCTGACGGCAGGGGACTGCCGTCCCACAGTTGGGCTAGCTTCCACCTTCGCAGCCTCAGACTCAATCGGCGCAGCACGCAAGTAAGCAAGCAAGAAGAGATACAGGTGCGGGCTGGCCGGCTTGCCGGGTGCTGACGGCAGGGGACTGCCGTCCCACAGTTGGGCTAGCTTCCACCTTCGCAGCCTCGGACTCAATGGGTTGATGAGGTTCTTTTCTTTCGCCTGCTGCGCTGCGAGCGGCGCTGAAAAGGTCTATGATCACCACTATTCCCAAGTCGGTCACGCTGCGCTCGGCCTCTGCGAGCTCAGCGATTCGCTTTTCTCTTCTGAGATGGTTGCTACGTCGGTGAACATTTCCTTTCTACAGCGATACTCGCTCGCTTGGATCGCGGGCGTGCTCGGCTATGCGGCGCTCGCACTGAGCACTTGCCAGGCAGCCGAGCCGGCGCCGAACGCGCCATCGCAATCGGCCTCGAGCGAGGCGAAGCAAACATCCGAGCCGCCGCAACGCTCGGTGGCTGGAGGAGGTTTGCGGTTGCAGGGGGTGAGCATGTCGCCCTTTAGCCGTCCGCGGCCCGGCCATCTGTTCACGGTCCGCGCCGGCGTCGCCAACACTTCGGCTGAGGAACAAGCCGGTATGGTGCTCGCCCGCCTCGATCGCGTGCCCGATCTCCAGGCCGCGGCGGAAGTGCGCGTGCCGCCCGGCGAAAGCCGCATCGTCGACTTGCACCTGCGCATCCCAGCCGATTTCGCTCCGGGCAGCAATTTTGATCTCAGCTTCTCGTTGAACGCACTCGACGGCCAGCGCGTGCTGCTGAACTCGTCGGGCAAGCCGCAGATCGATTCGCTCCGCATGATGCTCGACTCCGAGCAACTGGTCACCGGCGTGATGCTCGAGAACGAACCGCCGCATGCGCCCGACTGGTACTGGCCCTATGACGAACGTCTGATGTCGTATGAGTGCGTGGTGGCCGCTCGCATCGACTCGGGGCATAACCGGCAAACGCTCGCGATCACGCAGGAAAACGTGCCCGCTCAGCTCATCGACTGGGAAGGTTTTGATACATTTGTCATCGCTCAAGATGGACCGCTGCGCGACCCGGTGGCGATGGAAGCGATGGGCCGCTGGATCGCCGCCGGAGGTCGAGCCTGGGTCATGCTCGACCAGATAGGCCAAGATGACTTGAGCTTCTTGCTGCCCGATGGCATGGCGTGCGAAGCGATCGACGACATCGAACTGAACGAATTCGTCGTCGAAGCCGACCTGGCGCTGTCGATCTCCGATGCCGATCGCACGGTCGTTTCCGATCAGCCCATGCGATTGCGGCGGGCGGTACAAAACGGCGGCAAGGTAACGCATCGCATCAACGGTTTTCCGGCAGCGATCTGGTTCCAGATCGGCAAAGGGCAACTGTTGGTCACGACGCTGGATGCCCGCGGTTGGATGACGCCACGCACCGGCGAGGCCAATCTCGATCCGCTGCTCCACAGCGACTTTCAGATGCGCGTATGGTCCAAGCCGATGGCCGAGCAGTTTTTCGAAGGGGCCGATCCGCGTTCGCCGCTGGATGTCGCCCAAGTCGACTATCCGCTCAAGCAAATCGGCGATCCGGTTCTCAATCGCAACTTCGTCATCAGCGTCGTGTTCGGCTTCTGCGGCTTGCTGGCTCTGGCCGGTTGGTGGTGCTGGCACACCGGCGCGCTGACGCGCATGGGCTGGCTCGTGCCGGTACTCTCGGTAGCCGCAGCAGTACCGCTGTTGGTTGCATCCAACCGCCTGCGCAGGGACATGCCCGATACTTCGGCTCATCTGCAAGTGATCGAAGTCCAGCCCGGCTCGCGGCTAGTCCAGGGAAGTCAGTGGACGGCGACTTACATGAGCCGTTCGAGCTCGGGCGAGTTGGTGGCCGATGGCGATGCGCTCGTATCTTGGCCCGACACCGGCGGGCAGAACGACCTGCGCCGCTGGCTGTGGGATGACTATCAGCACTGGCAGTTGTCGAGCACCGGTTGGCCGCATGGCCTGTGGCGCTTGAACAGCCGCTTCAACTTGCCGCCGCGGCAGCTGGACGTGATCGCTCGCCTCGATGACCAAGGAGTCGCGCTCGAGTTGCCTGCTGAGCTCGGCGAGCCCTTGCAGGATGCCGTGCTGTGCTACGTTCCAGGAGACGTGGCGGTGTGTAACAGGCTCGATCTCGATCGTGCGGCCCGCGTTAGCGACGCTCATGTGACGATCGGACAATCTTGGCTCGGCAGCACCATCGTCAACGACGAACAAGCGCGGCGCGATGATGTCTATCGCTTGCTCCCTTCGCGCACAGCAACATCTCGCTACCCGAGTTATCCCGCTCTGCTAGGCTGGACGAAGCTGTGGAAGACGCCGCTGGCCTGGAGCGAATGGCGCGACGAGCGAGGTTCGGCACTGGTCGCGCTGCCGATCAAACTGCTGCCGGTGCCCAGCGGTGAAACGGTCCACGTACCGCATACGCTCGTGCGGGCAGAAACTCCAGCCGAAGGAGCAGCTCGCTCGACGGCGTTCATCAACCATACCGGACTGTGGCGCGAAGAGACGACGCTGGCGATGCAAGTCCCGATGCGATTTCATCTGCCGCTGGAAGTCTGTCCGCTCGAGGCCAGCGAGCTGGTGCTCGACCTGCAGATGCGAGCCCCGCAGCGCGACGTGCGCGTCGTCGCGAGAGCGGGTGGCAAAGAAACCGTCGTCGCCGAATATCGCAGCCCCTTGGCCGCCGAGCGCATTCGCATTACCGATCCAGCCATCCTCGCCGACGCCCAAGACGGCAGCGTCAATTTCCGCCTTGACGTCAGTCAACCGACCGGACAAGCCGCCGCCGAGATGGGCGCTCAGATCGCCAATTGGCAAGTCGATTACTTTCGCTTGAGCGCCGATGGACGAGTGGCGGAGCGATGAAGGCCTGCGGCCTCAGGCCTCAGGCCTCAGGCCTCAGGCTAAAGGCTAAAGGCTAAAGGCTAAAGGCTAAAGGCTTAAAAACCTAAGTTTTCGTCGCCACTTAGCGCGGCAGGATACTCGTGCTCGTGCTCGAGGCCCAAAACCCAAAACCCAAAACCTTTAGCCTTTAGCCTTTAGCCTTTAGCCTGAAGCCTGAAGCCTGAAGCCTGAAGCCTGAAGCCTGAAGCCTGAAACCAACTCCTCCAGGGCAACGCCATATGATCGCATCAGAAACAGTTGTCGCCACCGAGCACTTGACCAAGCGCTACGGCGACTTCACCGCGCTGGAAGACTTGTCGATTCAAGTCAAGCGTGGCGAGATATTAGGGTTCATCGGTCCCAACGGTGCCGGGAAAACGACGACGATCAAGATCCTGGTCGGCTTGTCGCGACCGACCTCGGGGCGAGCGACGATCGCCGGCGTCGACTGCGTTCGCGGCTCGCGCAAGATTAAGCAGCTGGTCGGATACATGCCCGATCGCTTTGGATCGTACGACAACATGCGGGTGCGCGAGTATCTCGATTTCTTCGGCGCCACCTACAGCATCCCACTCAGCCGACGACGGCAGCGCATCGCTGAAGTGATGGAGATCACCAACACTGCCTACATGCAAGACAAGTTCGTCGAGAGCCTCAGCCACGGCATGCAGCAGCGCGTCGGCATCGCTCGCATCCTGTTGCATGATCCCGAAGTGTTGATTCTCGACGAACCGGCCAACGGCCTCGATCCGACGGCCCGCATCGAAATGCGCGATCTACTGCTGAGCCTGGCGGCTCGGGGCAAGACGCTGATCGTCACCAGTCACATCCTGCCCGAACTTGCCCGCATCTGCAGCACGGTAGCCATCGTCACCGGCGGCCGCTTGCGCGCATTCGGCCAGCTCGATGAAGTGATGCGCCAGCTCTGTCCACGGCGGAGCTACGAAGTGCAGCTCGTCGAGCCCGCTCAGCTCGGGCAAGCTCAAGCGATCCTGAGCAAGTCACTGCAAGAAGACGAACCGCTGCACGCCAGCGCAACGGAACGCATCTTGCGCTTTCCGACTTCGCGCTCCGAACGCGAGCTGGCCGAAGTGCTCCAGCAGTTGGTGCAGCAGCGAATTGAGATCGCCCAGTTCCGCGAAGTGGCCACCGATCTGGAAGATGCTTTCCTCACCGTCGCCGGTCCTAAAGCCACGACGGGCTGAATTGAACCACCAAGACACAAAGACACGAAGAAAACGATAAGCCAATAAGCCGGGTTCCTCGCTCATGTTCAATACTGCTGTACTTCGACGCGAATTGCTTGACCGCTTGCGAGCCGGGCGTACGTTCGCTTCGGTGCTCGCGTGCGCGGTTCTGGCCAGCACGCTGGTGTGGTTGCGCTGGCCGACCGATTCGCGGCTGGACATGGTCAGCCAAGGTTCGATGCAGGTGTTTCGCCCGCTGGCCTACTCGCTGGCCGCGGCGATCTTTTTGCTCGTGCCCGCCTTTCCGGCTACGGCGCTCGTGCGCGAGCGCCGCCGTGGCACGCTAGCGCTGCTGCTCAATTCGCCGCTCAGTCGCTATGAGATTTACTTTGGCAAACTGCTGAGCAATTTTCTGTTGGCGGCGATCATCGTGTCGGTCAGTTTGCCGGCGCTGGCAGCGGCCTATGCTATGGGCGGATTGTCGATGGACGGCCAAATCGTGCCGCTGCTGGCCGTGCTGCTCGGGATGGCATTGCAGTTCACGGCCGTCGGACTTTGGGTCAGCTCGCGAGCTTCGACCAGCGATGCCAGTTTGCGCTGGACGTATGCGGCGGTGCTCGGGCTGGTCGTGCTTTCGCTGGCCCCCTCGGCGATCATCGGCCGCGTCGAGAGTTGGCAATCGACCGCCGCCACGCTGCTGACGACGCTCTCGCCGGCCGGCGCCCTGCGCTCGATCACCAGCACCGACGCGGCCACCGTCGACCTCGACCTGGCCGACGGCTGGGTTGCGTACCTGATTACCGCAGTCCTTTCCAGCGCGGTGTGCGCCACGGGCACTCTGCTGGCGCTCAGTCCCTATCGCTCCGATCGCCCCAAGCCCACGGGAATGATGTCGCATGAGCGCGGAACGTTCGGGCGGATATTCAGGCGAATGAACTATTTGGTCGATCCGCAAACGCGCAAAGCGGGCATCCCGCTGTGGATCAATCCGGTGATGGTCAAGGAGTTTCGCACCCGCAAGTTTGGCCGCTTGCACTGGTTGCTGCGGCTGGTGGCTATCTGCAGCATCATCTCGTTGATGCTCACGGTCGTCGCCGCCACCGGCACGGTCAGTTGGGGCGTAGCGAGAATCGCCGGCACGCTGGTGCTGTTGCAGATTTCGCTGCTCGTCGTGCTCGGTCCCAGCCTTGCCTCGGGGCTAATCGCCGCGGAGCGCGAAACGGGCGGCTGGCAGCTGCTGCGGATGACGCCGATGTCGTCGCTGCGCATCGTGGTCGGTAAGCTGATGAGCGTCATCTGGACGATGGCTCTGATTCTGCTGGCGACGCTGCCCGGTTATGTGGTGATGATGTGGATCCAGCCGACGATCGCTCCGCAGGTGCAGCGAGTGATCGTCTCGCTGGTCATCGCCACGCTGATGATCGTGGCGGTCAGTTCGATGATCAGCGCGTTTTGGCGCAACGCGGCTGCGGCCACAGCGACCAGCTACGGCGTGCTGCTGGCCCTCTTCGCCGGCACGCTGCTGTTTTGGTTGGCGCGAGGCAAACCGTTCGGGCATACGCTGGTCGAGCGCGTACTGATGTTCAATCCCACCGCCGCGGCTTTGTCGGAGATTCGCATGCCCGGCTTTGAAGAATACAATTTGTCGCCCGTTTCATGGTGGGTCGGCCTGGGGATCTCGGGCGCGTGCTTGCTGATCCTGGCAGTGCGCAGCTGGCAGCTCACGCAACCCGATTGATTGAAAGCCTATTCGCTGGGCTGCTTTAAGTCCCGATAGGGACGGCAGCCCCATGCCGGCGGCGCGAGCCGCCGGATTTGATCCGCGTAGTGATTAGATAGTCCCGAAGGGACGACAGAGGCAGCGTGGCTGTCGTCCCTCTGGGACTTGATGATCATTAAGGAGTGGCTCTTCCGGCGGCTCGCGCCGCCGGCATGG
>JBQCEI010001295.1:0-4286 GCA_051960375.1 Aureliella sp.
CGGGCAAACCAGCCGGCCGTGCGGACCAGCCAGGGACGAACCAGGATACCCGACAGCAGCTTCATCGACGCCCGCTTCTTCCACGGAATCAGTTTGCGTTCGGCCAGCTCGCCGCGCCACGCAAGCAATTGATGATGCAGCGGAATCTTGACTGGGCAGACGTCGGTGCACGAGCCACACAGCGTACACGCATAGGGCAGCGAATGGTGTTTGTGCGCGTCGTTAGCAGGCGATAGCACGCTGCCGATCGGGCCCGGGACGGTGGCGGCGTAGCTGTGGCCGCCGCTGCGCCGGTAGACCGGGCAAGTGTTCATGCACGCGCCGCAGCGGATGCACTGCAGCGATTCCTGATACGTCTGACTGGCTCGCAAGCGGCTGCGGCCGTTGTCGACCAGCACGATATGTAGCTCGCCGCCGGGGCGCGGACCGTGGAAGTGCGACGTGTAGGTTGTGATCGGCTGGCCGGTCGCGCTGCGAGCGAGCAATCGCGTGAAGACGGCCAGATCGGCCAACCGCGGCACGAATTTTTCGATGCCCATGCAAGCGATATGCAGCTTCGGCAACGAGACGCCCAGATCGGCGTTCCCTTCGTTGGTGCATACGACAAAGCCGCCCGTTTCGGCGATCGCGAAGTTCACCCCCGTGATGCCGGCGTCGGCGTCGAGGAAGCGGTCGCGCAAAAAGTTGCGAGCCTGACCGGCCAGATACACCGGATCGGATTGCCCGGGCGGCGTGCCGATGTGCTGGTGGAACGTCTCGCCGACTTCTTCTTTCTTGATGTGAATCGCCGGCAGCACGATGTGGCTTGGCGGTTCGTTGCGCAGCTGTACGATCCACTCGCCCAAATCGGTGTCGACGACCGTCATGCCGCGCTGCTGCAAGTACGGATTGAGATGGCATTCCTCGGTGAGCATCGACTTGCTCTTGACCACCTTCTTCACACCGCGCTCGGCCAAGATGCGGTGAACGATTTCGTTGTGTTCCTCGGCATCGGCCGCCCAGTGCACGACTGCGCCGAGGCGAGTGGCGTTGGCTTCGAACTGCTCGAGATACTCGGGCAATTTCGACAGCGTGTGGGCTTTGATCTGCGCGGCCAGCGATCGCAGCTCTTCCCACTCGGGCAACGAACGCGCCATGCGATCGCGCTTCTGACGCACAAACCAGAGCGCCCCGTCGTGCCAATGGGCGCGAGGCTCGTTAGTCGCAAATGGTCGTGCAAGCTCTGGGTGATCGGTACTGGTGGCGCTCATCAACGTGTTTTTCTGGTCGGCTCGGAAAGAATTTTTTTACCGCGGAGACGCGGAGAGTTATTCGGTATCTCTGGAAATGATGGGGTTGGTGTCGCTGACGGACAAGACCTGGCTGACGAACGAGCCGTGTTCGAGGATCGTCGTCACGCGGTCGCCGACCGACACGTCGCTGCTCGAGCGGAGGAGTCGCCCGTCACTGGTTCGCGACGTCAAACTGTAACCGCGCGACAGGACCTGCAAAGGGCTCAGGGCATGCGCCGCGCGAGCCACGCCTTGCACGCGTTCGCACTGGGCGCGATGCAAACGCCACATGGCGTTCCGCATCCGCAGCTCCCATTCGTCGAGCATTTGGCGGCGCATGTTGACCACTTCGTGCGGATTGACCAACGTGCGGGCGGCCGCCAGATGTTCCAGCCGCTGACGCGCATGACGCACCCGGTTGTGGAGACAGTTGGCCATGCGGACTCGGGCTTGGGCCAGATAAGTCGCGATCTCGGCCGCGCTGGGCAGGGCCAATTCCGCGGCATGCGTCGGCGTCAGCGCCCGCGCGTCGGCGGCCAGGTCGCTTAAAGTGACGTCGACCTCGTGACCTACCGCCGAAATCGTCGGAATCGGCGACGCGATGAGGGCTCGCACGACGCGTTCGTCGTTGAAGCACCACAAGTCTTCCATGCTGCCGCCGCCGCGACCGACGACCAGCAGGTCGAGAGCCGGCGTCAGTTCGGCAGCCAGCGCGATGCCGCGGACGATGTCTTCCGCCGCGCCGGCCCCTTGCACTTTGGCCGGGATCACCGTCAAGTGCATTCGCGGCCAGCGCTTGCGAGCCGCTTCGACAAAGTCATGCACCGCCGCGCCGCTGGGGCTGGTCACGAACCCGACGCGGTCGGGAAAGCGCGGCAAGGGACGTTTACGGGCCGGCTCGAAAAGTCCTTCGGCCGCCAGCCGCTTGTGCAACTGCTGGAAAGCGAGCTGTAAACTGCCGAGCCCCTTGGGCTGGACGCGATTGATGACGAGCTGATAAGTGCCGCGCGGTGGATAGACTTCGACTCCGCCACAGCAGACGATCGCCTGGCCGTCCTCGAGCTGAAACGGGAGCCGCTGGGCCGCCGAGCGCCACATGACGGCTCGAATCTGGCAGTTCTTGTCCTTGAGCGTCATGTAGTAATGACCGCTCGACGGGCGGCTCAAGTCACAGATCTCTCCCTCGAGCCAGATCTGCGGCAGAGAACCTTCGACCAGCTGCTTGATGCACAGCGTCAACTGCGTCACGCTCAGTGGACACTCTTCGTCGAGCCCGAGCTGACTAGTTGGGTCGTCTTCGCTGTAGTCGTAAGCCTGCACTGCCACCGGATGCTCCTAATCTTCCTCCGCGCTCTCTGCGTTCTCCGCGGTTAACCACTGTTTTTGGCAACTGACGGCGGCGGGAGCACGGAATAGAGGCGACTGGTCGATCAATTGTATCTCACCAGCGGCCCAGCGCTCAGCCGTTTCGGTCAGCAGGTTGAGCGAGGTCTCGATCCGCTGCCGCTGGGCTTCGATCTGATCGCGATCCAAGTTGGGCGGAATTTGAATCCTCGGGCCGCTGATGATGCGAGCTCGGCTGAACGGTCGTGGGATGGCAAAGTGGTCCCAGACGCGGCGATAGCGCCACGGCCGGTCGTAGCCCACGCCGAGCAGCACCAGCGGCACTTGCAGCCTCGAAGAGAGATAGATGCAGCCCGGTGCGAGCACGCGGCGTGGACCGCGCGGGTTGTCGGGTGTGATCGCCAGATTCATGCCGCGGCCGTGCTGCATCAGTTTACGAAGTGCGGTCGTGGCGCCGCGATGCGTCGAGCCGCGGACGGTTTCGAGGCCCGCGAAGTGCGCCGCGTGCGAGAGGACTTCGGCGTCCTGATGCTGGCTGAGCAACATGGCCAGTCGGCAGTGAGGCCGCAAGTGCAGCGGGGCAGGAATGTACTCGTGCCAGAACAAATAGATCGCCGGGCCTTCGAACGCGATCAGCGTTGGATCGACGCCTCGTTCGTAATAGGCGATGCGATAGTTGAGCGTCGCCATCCAGCGATTGATCAAGCCAATAAGCGCCAACCCGCCGCCGCGCCAAACGACGCGACCGGGTGGATGCTGGCGCAGATATTGCCTTAATCGAGTCACCGCCGGCCAGCTTCGCTCAAGCGTTCCACTCGCCGCTGAAGACTTCGACCGCTCCGCCGGTCATCATCACGTGATTGTCGGCTGCATTCCACTCCAGATGCAGGTCGCCGCCGAGCAGATGATTGAGGATGCTCCGCTCGGTGCGGCCGGTCAGCACGCCCGCCACGCAAACGGCGCTCGCGCCGGTGCCGCAGGCCCACGTTTCACCCGAACCGCGCTCCCACGTCCGCTGTTTGACTTCGCTTCGCGAGATGACTTCGACGAACTCGACGTTGGTGCGTTTGGGGAAACGCGGGTCGTTTTCAATTTTCGGCCCGAGCCCCAAAACGAGCTCGTCGGTCGCTTGCGGCACAAAGATCACGCAGTGCGGATTGCCCATCGAAACGCACGTCACCCGCAGCTCCTGGCCGTCGAACGAGACCGGCAAATCGACCACCGGTTCGGTTGACAGAGTCGTCGGCACGAGCGGCGGTTGCAGTTGCGGCTCGCCCATGTCGACGGTGATTTGCTCGGCCTTGCCGCCGGCGACGTGGAGCTGCAGTTTGCGGACGCCGCCACCGGTCTCGATCGCTAGCTGCTCCTTCTGGCAGATGCCGTGGTCGTACACGTACTTGGCCACGCATCGCACGCCATTGCCGCACATTTCCGATTCGCTGCCGTCGGCGTTGAACATTCGCATGCGAGCGTCGGCCACCTCGGAGGGCTCGATCAGGATCAGCCCATCGGCTCCCGCACCAAAGCGGCGATGCGATATCTGGACGGCAAGATCCTGAGGATTGCGAGGAGATTTCTGAGCAAAGCAATCGACATAGATGTAGTCGTTGCCCGCCCCGTGCATCTTGGTAAAGCGCATGGTTTTCCGCGGTAAGAGTCGCCCTGGGAATG
>JBQCEI010001296.1:0-3142 GCA_051960375.1 Aureliella sp.
TTACCATCCTCCCACCCTGTAGAGCGAACCCCCCCGCCGCCGCCCCCCCCCTACCGCACTCGCTTGTGGCCCTCCAACCGGCCCGGGCGCTAGCCCACACTCAAACCCCGCGCCCCCCCCCCGCGACTCCGAACCGATCGAATTCGCCCGTAATGCGCTGGCTTAAGAAGATACACGGCGAATTACAAAGAACGAGGTCAGGGTTTCGCCCGAAACCGAACCTTAGGCTTCGGCTCGTCCTTCTTCCAAACGATCACTTCGCCCGCCTCGGTGCCGGCGGCGAGCGTATCGCCTGCGAGGCTCAGCGCCATGATCCAGTCGCGGCTGCCGGACTTGAGCCGGCTTTCTTCGCGCAGACGCGTGGTGGTCTTCGTCTTCGGCTTGCCGGAGCTGTCCTTGCCATCCTCGGTGCGTTTCTTTTGAACGCTCAAGTCGCGCACGTCGGCTCCATCGGCCAGATAGATGTGTTCTTCGCTGGCCACAATATGTTCTAGGAAGCGCGGAAGGTTGCCTTGTTCGGCCACGGTGCGGTCGCTGTCGTCGCCGGTCCACAATCGCAAGCGACCCGTCTCGTCGAACGAAGCCGGATGCGAGCCGCTGTAAGCGACGCCGCCGACGGCTCGCTCATGTTTGTCGTAGTTGGCGATCAGCTCCATCGAGCGGCCATCGAAGAGCTTGGCTGTGCGATCGCGCGAGCCGGTGATCAAGCGATCGCCCGATTCGGACCAAGCGACGCAGAGCACCGCGTCGGCGTGCGGCGTGAACGATTGAACGTTCGGAGAGTGGTCGCTGCCCAGCTCGCGCACATCGACCAGCAACATCGAGCCGTCGGCCTGGCCGATCGCCAGCGAACGGGTGTCGGGCGCAAAGGCGATATCCGCGGCTATGTCGCCGCTGGTTTGAGACCAGACCGGCGGCCGATCTGCAGATTCGGTGAGCGATAAGATCTCGACGAAGCCTTGCGTACCGGGGGAGCCGCTGGCGACGGCCAGAAAGCGTCCATCGCGGCTGACGTCGATATCGGCGATCTGCGCACCGGCTACCGGCCGTCGACGCAACAGTTCGCCGCTTTCGAGATTCCACTCGAGCACTTCGCCGTAGCCGCTGGTGAAAACCACGCTGCTTTTCGGATGCAGAGCGAGAGCCGCTACAGGCAGCGGGGCCGGATAATGTTCGGGGATCTTGATGGGGGTGCGCACGCTCGGCCACTGGGCCAAAAGCTTCTGTTGCAGTTCGCTTGGCACGTTGGCGCCCGCGGCGATCCACGCTTGGACCAACTCGAGTTCTTCGCTCGCCAGCGGCTCGGACTCAGCCGGCATGCGCTCGGCGGGGTCGTTGGTAACCAGGCGCCGATACAGTTCACTCGCCTCGGGCTTGCCTGCGACTACCGGCGTCTCTTCCGAGTCGCCCGCTTTCCGTAGCGCTTCGAAGCTGGCCACCGAGTAATTGCCTTCTTGCTTCTCACTGCCGTGGCACGCCAGGCAGCGCTCGGCAAACAGAGCAGCGATGCGACTGAGCTGCTCGTCGGCCGAGGTGCCGCGCGGCTGTGGTGGCGCGCCCTTGTCGGGCCTTGCCGCCTCGCTTTGCTGGGCGAGCAAGCTCTCTGCTGCCGCTAATGAAACCAGGGAGACGGCGCATGCCAAGAACAATTCTCGTAAACCAACAATCATCGACGCGCTGCCTCGGGCGGCTGGGAGGGACTGAGCGGGACGTTGAGCGATGCGGATGCCAGGATAGCTTGTGCCACCGGCGGCAGCAAAGCCGCAACTCAGCAGCCCATTTTTTACCGCGGAGGCGCGGAGAGCGCAGAGGGCGCGGAGTCCTCTCCGCGCTCTCTGCGCCTTCGCGGTTAATACGAGTATGGATGTGACGGCTGAGTCGCTGGGAAGCCAACGCGCCGCCTCAACTTGTCTCGAACGCTTGTCCAGGACTCGGTTTGAACAGCTCCCGCATCGATTTCAGCCGAACGACGAGCGATCTTGGACAACCACTCATCGGAAAGAGCCGGTGGCTGATCGTCGGGCACAGACGACGAAAGGGCATCAATGAGCCGCAGCCGCTCGTCTACCGAAAGCTTGGCAGCCGCTGACAGCACTGTTTGAAATTCGTTCATGCAGATAGTCCTCCCAATGGAATTGTAACAAACCTAGTCAGCGAGCCGCTGCATAGCATCCCATTTTTACCGCGGAGACGCGGAGAGCGCAGAGTCTTCTCCGCGCTCTCCGCGCCTCCGCGGTTAAATCGAGTATGGATGTGCAAAGTAGACGTCGGCCATGGCCAAACGTTATACTCATAGGCCCCGCCTTCAAGCCCACTGCCTGCCTCACGGATGCGAATCGTGACGAGACCTTCCCTCACTCTCCAGATGATCGCAGTTTCGCTCGCGCTCGGCGTAAACCTCGCACGAGCTGAAGAGCAGAGCGCCTTAAGAATCCTGCCGAGCGAGATCGTCGTCAGCCCCGACTATCCGGCCCAAGTCGTCTTGCTCCAGCAGCGGCCCGATGGCACGTGCGTCGATCAAACCCGCTCCGAGCAAGTTCAGTGGCGCGTCGACTCGCCCGACCTCGTCACCGTTAGTGACGGCGGGATCATCGAAGTGAAGCCCGGTGCGCCTCAGTCAGGCGGGCAGGCTCAGCTGACCGCAACCTGCGGTGATCGACAAGTGAAGGTCGCGGTTCGCGTCGGCAGCGGCGCCGAAGCGCCTCCGACGTTCCCGCGCGAAGTTGCGGCCGTGCTAGGCAAGTCGGGCTGCAACCTCGGAACGTGCCATGGCAACCTGCACGGCAAGGCGGGCTTTCGCTTGAGCCTGCGCGGCGACGATCCGTTGATGGACTACGGAGCCATCGTGCGCGGCAGCGCCGGACGCCGCGTCGATCGCTTCGATGCGCCGAAGAGCTTGCTCATTCGCAAACCGCTGGGCCAAGTCGCTCACCAGGGTGGCGCTCGCTTCGACCGCAATTCTTCCGAAGCCCGCATTCTCCAGCGCTGGATCGAACAGGGATGCCAGTGGAACGCCGTCACGGGCGCTCCGGTGCCAAGCCCGCAGGAACCGCCGCGGCCCGACGAGACGGTTGCCTCGCTCGAGGTCTATCCGGCGCAGGCCCTGCTTGCCCACGGCTCGAATGCACAGCAACTGGTCGTC
>JBQCEI010001297.1:0-3486 GCA_051960375.1 Aureliella sp.
GCCAGAAGCAACTCGACGATGCCTTCCCAGGAGCGCGGGTGCGCAGCCAGATGGTCGTCGTGCTGGCCACCCCTGAGCACAAGCTCAGCAGCGGTGACATCGCGGTGGGACTGGACGTCGCGCGGCGTTTGCACTGGTACGCCGCCTCGAGCCAGTGGGCCCTCCTGCCGCTGACCAAGGAGCGCTGGAATCCCGAGGAGCTCACGACCGGCGAGCAAACGCAAGTCGAAACCGTAGCCGACAACCTGCGGCAGTGCATCGAAATCGATGAAGAACTGGCCAAGTATCTGGAGTCGGAATCGTCCGGATACGTTTGCCCGCGCCTCCGCGATGCGTACGAAATGCGGGCTCATATTCTGCAGCGTCAAGGCAAGGCCGAAGAAGCTCAAGCCGACCTCGATCTCGCGAAGCTCATGTCCGAACAGAAAGTGCCGGCCCTGACGCTGCGCTATCCGGACTGGTCCGAAGCGATCTACGACGTTTGGACATGGCGCGATGCGATCGTGGGCCACAAACTCGGCCGCGACAATCCACGAGCCCGCTTGATCGATTTGCATCTGCAGAACGAATTCACCGCCGTCGCCAATATCGGCGTTCTGGAAGGGCTCGAAAAACTGATCGCCGAAATGAAGGTCGAGCACAGCCAGATTCGCTCGGACGATCTGCAAGTGGAGATCAGTGGATCGGCGGCGGTCGGCGCCGACATGCTGCGAGCCGCCGCGAGCAGCGTCCATCAAACTGAAGGAGTGACGATCCTGCTAGTGATCGTCATTCTGACGCTTGTCTATCGCGGGCCGTTTCTGGTGGCGATTCCGCTGACGACCATCGGCTTGAGCCTGATCGTCGCCACCAGCCTCGTCGCCTTGCTCGCTCGCGATCCGCAGCATCCCGACAGCGGCGGACTGGGCGTCTTCACGACCACGCGAATCTTCATCGTGGTATTGCTGTTCGGCGCGGGCACCGATTTCTGCTTGTTCTTCCTGGCCCGTTGCCGCGAGGTTCTTCAGCGGCAACTGACGCCGACGAGCGAACATTTCTATCGAGCCATCGCGCGGGCTTGGCTGAGCGTCCACAACGCGATCGTCGCCAGCGCCATGACGACGATCGTCGGTCTGGCGATGATGTGGGTCGCCCGGTTCGAAAAGTTTCGCTTCAGCGGGCCGATCATCGCAATCTCGCTTGCCGTGACGCTCGTCGTGTGCTTGACCTTCACTCCTGCCTTGCTCAGCGCCATCGGGCGACTCGCTTTTTGGCCCGCGCTGCGAGCGACCAGCCAACCGGTGCGCGGCGAAGTGGTCGGTTACTGGAATCGGCTGTGGATGAAGATCGCCGATGTCGTCGTCGGCTATCCGGCGCGCTCGCTGGTTTTAACTACCGCGATCCTCACCGTGCCGGCTTACTACGGTTGGCAGTGCCTGGGCTGGGTGACCTACGATTTTGCAGAAGAACTTTCCAGCGAGGCGCCGAGCCGTCGCGGCGCGGCGCTGATCTCGCAGTTCTTCAAGACGCGCGACAGCAGCCCGCTGACGATACTGCTCATCCGCAACGAACCGTTTGCCTCGGTCGAAGATCTGCAAAGGGCTAGCGATCAGCTCTCACAGGAACTGTATCTGCGCGGAGTCGATTCGGTGCGGAGCGTGAGCGATCCGCTCGGCGATTATCCGCCCGAGCGCTCGATGAGTTTGCTGAACAAGGACGCTTGGCGCCGCCGCCTCTTGCGAACGCTGCGCATCAGTCGCGATCACTACCTGAGTCCCGTCGAGCGCTATCACGGCCGCTTGGCTCGCTTCGACGTGATCCTGGCCGACAATCCCTTTTCGCTCGATGCCACTGCGACGCTCAATCGGCTGTCCGAACTGATCGATCGCGAAACGCGTCGGCAAGGTTCACCCTGGTACCACGCGGAAGTCGCCACCGTGGGTACGACGGTCGGAATCACCGATTTGCGGACTGTGACGCAGGCCGACCAGAGCCGCATTCAGATCCTCGTTACCGTCGGTGTCTGGGCCGTGCTGCTTTATCTGCTGCGGCACTGGGTGTTATCGACGTACCTGATCTTTACCGTGCTGTTCAGCTACTTTTCGACCCTGGGCATCACGTATGCGTTCTTTGGCTGGGCGTATGGCAGCACCTATAACGGTCTGGACTGGAAGGTGCCGCTGTTTTTGTTCGTGATTCTGGTGGCAGTCGGTCAGGACTACAACGTCTATTTGACGACTCGCATTCTCCAAGAGCAGAAGCAGCACGGACTGATGGAAGGCATTCGCCGCGCACTGGGGCTGACCGGCGGCATCATCACCAGTTGCGGAGCGGTGATGGCCGGCACCTTCGTGGCGATGACCAGCCCAGCGATCACCGAGTTGCTCGCGACCTATGCGCCGTGGCTCGGGCTGACATCCGAAGCGCCGGTGCTGCGCGGCATCACCGAGCTCGGCTTTGCGCTGTCGCTCGGCGTCCTGCTCGATACGCTGGTGATCCGTTCAATCCTCGTGCCTGCATTTTTTGCACTGTCCTCAATCAAGCGTTTGTTGATTCGGTTAGGGCCGCTACGACGGCGCACACCGTAGCGCAGCCCGAAGCGTACTGGCCGGTGCCAGGATTGGCTTTCAAGTTGTAAACGGGCATCGTTTTGATTTTCTTGGATTAGACGTGGCGGCGGTACCAAAGCGTCCGGACTTTGGCTTCATTAAGCGTGTGGCTAACACAGGAGCGGTCGGCTCACATGCTCATGGATCATAAAGAGTGATTCGACCGACTCTCGAAAGCTGAGCAGGCGATAGATCAGTCGGCGCGATGTGCGAATGATCTGTGCCGGTATGTGAATGATCGTTTGCCTGAAGGTGTGGAACTCCATGCGAATGATCCGCTGCTTCAGTTCCGCTTGCCTGGCCTTCTGCTGCGAAGGGCCTTGTGGACGAACGAGCAGGCCGCTCCAGCATTTGAGCGTCCAAGAAAGTGAAGCGATGACCATGTAGGCCCAATTGCTCTCGAGGTTATCCAGAGGCGCGGCCAACGCACCGCAGGCATGCAGTTGGCTGATGTCGTTCTCTTGCCCGCAGCGATCGTTGGCATGGAAGACGACTTGGCGCGGTGAACAAGCCGAACGAGTCTCATTGGTGATGTAGAAGAAGTAGATGTCTTCGTCGAACAGGTGCTGCTGGCCGCTGGTGTTTTGGACCGCTTTGCGGACGACGACCATGCGGTAGGAACGCTCGCAGTTGGTTGGCTGGTAATCGAACTCAGCGATCGATTCTCCGAGCTGGCGTTTGTTGAGGTAGCCGTTCTGCTGAACGATCTCTTCTTTGAAGTTCGGACGCCCGGCTCGGCGATCGGTTTTAGGCTCCGGCGGCAGCCGACGGCGAAGCGGTTTCCACTCATGTTTTTCCAGCGATTGGGCGATCTCGACCAGATTGGGCTTGGCGTCGTAGCCGAAGACGAACTTGACTCCGTCGGCGTCCCAGCGATCGAAGTTCTCGGTCAGCGCGA
>JBQCEI010001298.1:0-9522 GCA_051960375.1 Aureliella sp.
GATGTCGGATCTGGTTCGTCATTTGAAGCTTCCGATCGTCGGTCGGCGAGCCGCTGTGGCGCTCACGAGTTCGGTTCCCAGCAATCCCGAGGGCTCAGCCCCCAGCTCCGATCGCATCGCCGCGTGATGGACTGCTCGCTGGGGCTGGGCTGGTAGAGGGCACAGCTGCGACAAATCTTCCGCGCCGGCGCTGAGCCGGCGCGGGCACTGGCGGCTCGACGAAAGCTTGCTCGACCAGGGCGCACAGAATATGAACCACCGCCAGATGCGCCTCCTGGATCGACTGCGTATCGGCGGCCGGAATGCAAATCGCCTCGTCGGCCAAGCGCACCATCTCTCCTTTGGTGCCGGTGGCGGCGATGCAAGTGATCCCCTGCTCTCGCGCTTGACGGAACGCGGCCACAACGTTGCGCGAGTTGCCGCTGGTGCTGAAGCCGAGCAGCACATCTCCTTCGCGTCCCAAGGCCTCCAGCTGGCGCGTGAAGACGTAATCGTAGCCATCGTCGTTTGAGCAAGCCGTCAGGAAGCTCGTGTCGGTCGTCAGCGCCAGCGCCGGCAGAGCGCGGCGAATGACGTCGGCACTTAAGCGATGCGTGAGCTCGGCCGCCATGTGCTGACTCTCAGCCGCACTTCCTCCGTTGCCACAGATCATCAGCTTGCCGCCTCGCTGGAAGCACCGCACGATGAGCTCCGCACTGTGCCTGATCGAATCCGAGCAAGCGGCGGCGGTCCGCGCGAGCACCTCGGCCGAGCGACCGAGATGGTCTTCAATGAGCTTTTCCATGTCCAGGACGTTATCCATAGCAAGTACTCCGGGGAAGTGAGCGCCTCGAGCGTTCAGCTGTCGATGCTTCTGTGGTCCGGTCGCTTGGGAAGACCTGTCGATTCGATGAGCCGCCTCGTTCAACTAGCTGCATCTCTCAACTAGTTGTCTCTATCACTTCGGCCGCGCATGCAGGCGGCGTCCGATTGCATTGCGCAATGCTATGCGGCCGCTCGACCGCTGTTGGTCGAAGGACGCATATCGATTGACGCATAGCGAGTGATCGAGTGAATCAACAGGCCGTTAAAGTCGGGGATCTGTTCCGATTGCGAACTATCACATCGCAATGCTGATCAGACCCTCTGTACCGCAAGACCGTAGCCGCAGGTGGACCGCCAGCTGCCAAGTACCGCGCGATGACAACCCAGTGATCGTTTGATAGTCACGCGCCAGTAAGAGGCGACAGCGAACTGCACTTCATGTTCCTGGCTGCGCTCGAAATTTTGCGCTCCAGCCCATTTGCTTGTTATTCACTAGAGAAGTGATTGAGACGAAACCGGCCCTGTGCTCTCAAACCCTTTTTGCTTTCTTCTGGCTCGTTGCTTGCAGTACGTAACCCTCTGAAGAAGTAGCTTCTTCAAGCTAGCTTGATGCGCGCACTATCTGCAATGAGACCGATTGCTCGCTGCGGATGGATAGACAAGTCGGGAAGTGAAAGAGGAAATGGGGGCAGAATTGCAACGGCGAATACTCGTTGTTCGAGCGCTCCAGTTGGGAGACCTGCTGTGCGCAGTGCCTGCACTGCGAGCACTCCGCAACTGGCAGCCCGACGCGCACATTACGCTGTGTGGCCTTCCGTGGGCCGAAGCGTTCGTGCGCCGGTTCCATTGTTATCTCGATGACTTCATCGTCTTTCCCGGTTACCCCGGTCTGCCTGAGTCGGAGTTCGACCAACAGGACTTCGAACAGCTGAAGCGCCGCTGCGAGACTCGACCCTATGACTTAATCGTACAACTGCATGGCAGCGGTCTGCTGACCAACGGCTTTGTGCGCGAGCTCAGCGGCAAAGCGACCGCGGGTTTCTATCCACCGGAACGGCCCGAGCTAGCGCTTGATGGCGGCATGCCTTGGATGGATCACGGGCACGAGATCCAGCGGCTCAAGTGGTTGATGATGCAGCTGGGCGCGCCCGACCGCGGCGATCACCTCGAATATCCCTTTGATGAGTCAGAACAAAGCGAGGCCGAGCGGTTGTTGGCCCAGCACGGCATCTCACTGAGTCAGTCGGATAAGGGCCAGTCGGATAAAGGCCAGTCATATATCTGCATGCATCCTGGCGGTCGATCGCTCACGCGGCGCTGGCCGGTAGAACGCTTCGCGGAAGTCGCTCGCAAGCTGGCCGCTGACGGTTGGCCGATCGTTTTGACCGGCGCTGAATCGGAAGCCGATGTGGTCGGTCAGCTGGCCGCAGAGCTTGGCGATCGGTGCATCAATCTGGCTGGGCAAACGACGCTCGGCACGATCGCGGCGGTGCTCGATCGCGCTCGGCTACTCATCTCCAACGATACAGGCGTTTCGCATA
This sequence comes from Aureliella sp., assembly GCA_051960375.1. Lineage (GTDB taxonomy): Bacteria > Planctomycetota > Planctomycetia > Pirellulales > Pirellulaceae > Aureliella. Next base: position 2,346 of record JBQCEI010001298.1, read on the forward strand.
TTGCGGTCGCGCGTGGCACTCCGAGCGTCCTGTTGGTGCTCGGCTCGGAGCCCGCGCGATGGTCCCCTCTCGATACAGATTTGCACTTCGCTGTTTCTGTTCCGGTCGACTGTCGTCCGTGTAGTCATCGCACCTGTCCGATCGGCTTTCCGTGTGCACTTAACCTGTCGCCGGAGAGCGTATACGAAGCCGCGCGGCATGCGCTCGAGCGAACGGAGACGGTATGCACATGACCGGAACGTCTGGTCCCGAGCCGGACGCGAGCCTCTAGCTTTGCTTCTCTGAGTCGGTTCGCCGAAGTGTTCTTGAAGAGTTGGTCGCCAAGCGGGTCGCCACAAGCGATTTCGATTTGGCAATTACATGTAACGAAGCCTTTCAAGCTGGTTGCTCAGTCATTATGAATCGACCTCGTTTACGCGTGCTCACGTGGCACGTTCATGGAAACTATCTGTGGTATTTGAGCGAAACGCCGTGCGATTTTATTTTGCCGACCGGCCAGCGCGCTAACCATGGTTACGGCGGACGCGGCACTTCGTTTCCTTTTGGCGGCAACGTGATCGAGTGTCCGCTGGAGGATCTCAAATCGCAGCGCTTCGATTGCATTCTTTTTCAATCGCGGCAGCACTACGAGGTCGATCAACACGAGCTGCTGACCGAAGAACAGCGCAACTTGCCTCGCATCTATCTCGAACACGATCCGCCGCTGCAAAGCATCGCCGATCAGCGACATTGGTTTGACGATCCCAACGGATTGCTGATCCATGTCACGCACTACAACCGGTTGAGTTGGGATAGCGGTCGTACGCCCTCGCGCGTCATCGAGCACGGCGTGCAGGTGCCCGACTCGGTGCAATATACCGGTGAGCTGGCACGCGGCATCACCGCCATGAACCACATGATGCGCCGCGGTCGTCGCATGGGGGGCGATCTGTATATGGAAATGGCTCAGCACACGCCGCTCGATCTGATCGGCATGGCCGCTGAGGAGGCTGGTGGCGTCGGTGAGGTGCCTCCGCCGGAAGTTCCGCACTTCATTGCCAAATACCGTTACTTCTTCTGCCCCATCCGCTACACGTCGTTGGGGCTGGCGATCTTGGAAGCGATGGCCGTCGGATTGCCGATCGTCGGCCTGGCGACTTGCGAACTGGCAACGGTGATTGAGAACGGACGCAGCGGCTTTGTCGAAGTCGACACCGCTCGAATGCTCGAACACATGCAGCGGCTGGTGCGCGACCCCAAAGAAGCCAAGGCGTTGGGACAGGAGGCCCGCAAGCTGGCTCGCCAGCGATTCAACATTCGCCGGTTCGCCGACGATTGGTACCGCACTCTGTGGGAAGTCGCCGGCGATTCGATCGCCCGCGGCAGCCGCGCACACGAAGCACGTAAGGAACCCGGGCCGATTAACTCCCGTCGTGAGGAAGCCGCGATATGAAAGCTAGAATCGCACTGATTAGCGAACATGCATCTCCACTTGCCGCGCCTGGAAGCGTCGATAGTGGCGGGCAGAACGTTTATGTGGCTCAAGTGGCCCGCCATCTGGCAGAGCTCGGCGTCAGCGTCGATGTGTTCACGCGTCGCGACGATCCGGACCTGCCTGAAGTGCAGCAGTGGTTGCCTGGAGTGCGAGTGATCCATGTCCCGGCTGGACCGGCCGCCTTCGTTCCCAAAGAGAAGATGCTGCCGCACATGGACGAGTTCGCCTTTTTCATGCGGCGGTTCATGAGCGGTAAGCGCCGCTACGACTGCGTGCATGCCAACTTCTTCATGTCGGCCTATGTCGGCTGTCGGCTGAAAGCCTGGCTGGGCATTCCGCTGGTGGTCACTTTCCATGCGCTGGGCAAAGTGCGGTTGCTGCATCAAGCGACCGCCGACGGATTCCCGGCCGAGCGCTTGGAGATCGAACAGCAAGCCATGGCCCAGGCCGATGTCGTGATCGCCGAGTGTCCCGAAGACATGCGCGATCAAGTGTCGCTCTATCATGCCAGCCCGGACAAGATCCGCATGGTCCCGTGCGGCTTCGACGCGACAGAGGTTTCTCCCATCGATAAGCGCGAGGCGTGTGCGTCGCTGGGCCTCGATCCCAGTCCGTTTACGGTCTTGCAACTGGGGCGGATGGTGCCGCGCAAAGGGGTCGACGATGTCATTCGTGGCTTTGCAGAAGCGGTTCGCCAAGGACTCTTCGGCAGACTGCTGGTCGTCGGCAGCGACACACCCGGCGCGATTTCGGGCTCAGCCGAACTGAAGCGCCTCAAGGGCATCGCCAGCGAAGAAGGAGTCGCTAGCGCGGTGATCTTCACCGGTCAATGTTCGCGCGATGAAATTCGCAAGTACTACGGCGCGTCGGACGTGTTCGTGACCGTTCCGTGGTACGAACCGTTCGGCATCACGCCGCTGGAAGCGATGGCTTGCGGCCGTCCGGTCATCGGCGCAAAGGTGGGCGGCATTCAGTATACGGTGCGCGACGGCGAGACCGGTTTCCATGTTCCGCCGCGGCATCCTCCTTCGATTGCGGAAAAGTTGCTGCTGCTCTATCGCGATGCAGAGCTCCGTCAGCGGCTTGGCTCGCAAGCGCTCGGCTGGGTTCGCGCTCGGTTCACGTGGCAGCAAGTGGCCGAAGAGCTCGCCGAAGTGTATGCGGCCGTGCTCGCCGATCGCGAAAGCCCGGTGCCCTTGCCCGCTTCCAGCCCAGCAACCGCGCCTTTGGTGGTGAAAGGATAGTATGAAACGGCCTGCGATTTTTCTCGACAAGGACGGCACGGTCATTGTGAACGTGCCGTACAACGTCGATCCCAACTTGATCGAACTGATGCCGGGAGTCGGCGAGGGTTTGCAGCGCTTGCATGCTGCGGGCTACGAACTGGTGATGATCTCCAATCAAGCCGGCGTGGCCCGCGGGTATTTTCCCGAAACGGCTCTCGGGGCGGTGCACACGCGCGTCGACGCGCTGCTGGGACATTACGGCGTGCGCTTGGCCGGGTTCTATTACTGCCCTCATCATCCCGACGGCCGCATCGACGCTTACAAGTGCCAGTGCGAATGCCGCAAGCCGATGCCGGGCATGATCGAGCGCGCCGCCTCGGAACTAAATATCGATCTCAGCCGGTCATGGTTCCTCGGCGACATCCTGGATGATGTCGAAGCAGGCAAGCGAGCGGGCTGCCGCACGGTGCTGGTCGATGCCGGCTCGGAAACGCTGTGGCATCTCTCGCCGCAGCGCACGCCCGACTATTACACCTACAGCATGCAGAGTGCTGTCGATCTCATCTTGGCTCGCAACCAGATGCTGACGTCGGTTCCTCTTCAACCCCAATTAACACGTCGAGCTCAATCTTGCAAACAGTTTCCCATAATTCGCACAGTTTGATTCGACGTTTCCGCAGCGTTCGAGCGATCGTTCTCGGCGACGCCATGCTCGATGCTTACACGCATGGCTCGGCGACCCGCATCTGTCCGGAAGGACCGGTGCCGGTGTACGACGTGCGCACGACTCGCCTGTGTTCGGGCGGAGCGGCCAACACGTCGGCCAATCTGGCAGCGCTCGGCGCGCAGACGACGTTGCTCACCGCCGTTGGACATGACGACGAAGGTGATCAGCTCCTGCGTCTGCAGCGCAAGCAGCAAGTCAATACTCAGCTCGTGGTGCGCTCGCGATCGCGTCGCACGTTGGCCAAGCACCGGCTGATTGCCAATTCGCAGTTGCTGATGCGCGTCGATCAAGGTTCGACCGAGCCGCTCAGCGAATCGGATGAAGCCCGCATCATGGCTCGGCTGCACGACCGGTTGCAGGGCTGCGATCTGCTGATCGTCTCCGATTACGGCTACGGCAATCTGACGCCCCGGATCATTGAGAGCCTAGCGGATCGACCAGCCGGAGTGCTGCTGGGTGTCGATTCCAAGCATCTCGGAAAGTTCGCATCGGCTCGGCCCGACGTCGTCAAACCGAACTACATGCAAGCTCGTCAGTTGCTCGGGCTGCCGCCGCTGGAGGAGACGCCTCAGCGCTGCGAATGCATGGCCAAGCATCAGGATGCGCTGCTCGAGCTGACCGGCGCACGCATGGTCGCGCTGACGTGCGATCAGGATGGCTGCGTGTGCATGCAGGCTGGAGCGGCTCCGATTCGCATTCCGGCCAAGACTTGCAATCGTCCCGAAGTGGCCGGCGCGGGCGATACGTTTCTGGCGACCCTTAGTCTTGCGCTGGCTGCTGGCGAATCGAACGCCAACGCTGCTCAGTTGGCGACGCATGCCGCTTGTCTGGTCGTCGATAAGGAATGCACGGCGACGTGCTCGGCTTCCGAGCTGCTTCGCTGCCAGGCAGGTATGGGACGCAGTTGGGATTTGAACCTGCTGGCCGACCATCTCGCCGAAGAGCGACGCCATGGGCGCAGGATCGTGCTGACTTGCGGCTGCTTCGACATTCTGCATCACGGACATGTCGAGTACCTGCGACGCGCTCGAGCATTGGGCGATCGTTTGGTCGTGGCGGTTAATACCGACGCGAGCATTCGACGCTTGAAAGGTCCCGACCGGCCGATCAATCCGCTGTCGGATCGCTTGGAAGTCTTGGCGGCGCTGGGCTGCGTGGACTATTTGCTCACGTTCAGCGAAGAGACGCCGCATCGCGTCATCGAAGCTCTGCAGCCCGACATCTTCGTCAAAGGAGGTGATTACTCGCGAGCGACGCTGCCCGAAGCGGAGCTGGTGGAGCGTTTGGGCGGCCGCGTGCAGTTCATTCCGCTGGTCGCCGACCGTTCGACGTCGCGCATCATCGACCGCATCTTGAGCGGAGGCGCTCCACCGACCGCCTCGCTCAGCTAGGAGATTATTTCAACGTGATCACTCAGGACAGTAACCGTTGGAACTCCGCGCGGCGCATCTTGGCCGTGCGTCTCGATTCGATCGGCGATGTGCTCATGACGACGCCGGCCCTGCGAGCCGTGCGCTCGTTGCCGGCCGTCGAGCACGTCACGCTGTTGACTTCGGCCGGCGGGGCCGAGGTCGGTCGCTTAGTGCCCGAGGTCGACGAGGTGTGGACCGGGGAAGTAGCGTGGCTCAAGCATACGCCCGAGCGCGCGTCGCCCGCTTATGATCTGCAACTGATTGAACGCATACGCGACGCGCAGTTCGATGCAGCGGTCATCTTTACGGTGCTCACTCAAAACCCCCTGCCGTCAGCGATGATGTGTTACCTGGCCGGCGTGCCGCTGCGCTTGGCTCATTGTCGCGAGAATCCGTACCAGCTGCTGAGCGACTGGGTGTTCGATACCGAAACGATCGCCACCGCTCGCCACGAAGTTACGCGGCAGCTCGATCTGGTGCAGACGATCGGAGCAACGACGAGCGATGATCGCTTGTCGATGCGCATTGGCGAGGATGTGCGCGCGAGCATGCGGACGTGGCTCGAAGTCAACGGTCTCTCGCAGTCGCGGCGCTGGTGCGTGCTGCATCCCGGCGCGACCGCCGTCTCGAGACGCTACCCGGCCGAGAAGTACGCTCAAGTTGCCCGCAGTTTGAACGAGCAAGGTTTTCAGCTGGTCGTCACCGGCGACGCGCACGAAGCCGAGCTGGTCGATGCCGTGATCCAAGGTTGCGCGCAGGCGATTCCGCTGGTCGGTCAGCTGGATGTCGAGCAGTTCGCCGCGCTGATCGATGCGGCTCCCATCGTGCTGACCAACAACACCGGCCCAGCGCACATCGCCGCCGCGGTCGGCACGCCGGTGGTCGATCTCTACGCGCTGACCAACAGCCAGCACACTCCGTGGCGCGTCCCGCAGCGCGTGCTCAGCTACGACGTCCCCTGCCGCAACTGCCTCAAGAGCGTCTGTCCGCAGGGCCACAACGATTGCCTGTGGCGCATCGAGCCGCAGTCAGTCGTCGAAGCGGTGCTTGAGCTTTGGGCCGAGTGTGAAGTGGTGGAGTGCGATAGACTCGCGCCGGTTGATCGTTGACGTGTGCGCGCCTCGTTCCCAGGCTCCGCCTGGGAACGCACTGTCTTGGAGGCTCTGCCTCCCGGCACCCGCCATGCAGGCCGCCATGCCCGCATTGTGCGAGGCAGAGCCGCGGAAGACCCCTCACCCCCCTCTCCCTGAAGCGGGGCGAGGGGGAGTGAAGAAAAGAACTGCGGTGTTAAAATGCTCCCTTTTCTTCACCTCTTTAAAAAGAGCATCCTCGGGAGCAATCGAACAGCGACATGGGACAACAGTTTGGCGACCGACTGGCCGAAGCGGTCAAGGCAAAGCGTTCGGCGGTTTGCGTGGGGCTCGATCCGCGTTGGCAAAGTCTGCCGGCGGTGCTCCGCGGCTCCACTTCCGATCGCGATCTGTCCGGCGTGGCGCGAGTGACCGAAACGTTCTGCTGCGAAGTCGTCGATGCGGTGGCCGACCTGGTGCCGATCGTCAAGCCGCAGGCGGCGTTCTTTGAACAGCTCGGGCCGCTGGGCATGCAGTGCCTGGCCAACGTCGTTCGCCATGCGACCAGGCGCGGGTTGATGGTCTTGATGGATGGCAAGCGTGGCGATATCGGCTCGACGGCCGAAGCCTACGCCGAAGCGTATCTCGGTAGCGAGAGCCCGTGGGGTTGTGACGCGCTCACGGTCAATCCTTACTTGGGCGATGATACGCTGGGGCCGTTTTACGATCGCTGTCAGACCAGCGGCGCTGGAATCTTTGTGCTCGTGAAAACGTCGAACCCCGGTAGCCGCTATCTCCAGGACCTGCCTTGCGAGTCGGGTCATGTCTACGATCGCGTCGCGGGCACGGTCGAAAAGCTGGCTCAGTCGAGCCGCGGCCCGTCGGGCTATGGCTCGGTTGGCGCCGTGTCCGGCGCGACCTATCCCGAAGAACTGGTGAAACTGCGCGAAGCGATGCCGAGCGCCTGGTTGCTGATCCCCGGCTATGGAGCGCAAGGGGCGGGCGCGGCGGAGGTTCGCGGCGGTTTTGACAGCCGCGGGCTCGGGGCGATCGTCAACAGTTCACGCGGCATCATATTCGCCTATGGCAAACCCGACGCAGCTGGGCTCCAGTGGCAGAAGAGCGTTCGCCAGGCGGCCGAACAGATGTGCGGTGAGCTGCCCCGGCCGCAGTAGAGCAGCCGGTTTTACCGCGGAGGTCGCGGAGAGGGCGGAGAGCGGCGAGCGAATTTTGTGTTTGACTTGCGACCTGTAAGGTCGCCTCTGTCA
>JBQCEI010001299.1:0-4007 GCA_051960375.1 Aureliella sp.
GGCGAACTGAACCGCTTGCAAGTCGAATCGATGGGGCACCCCGAAACGCAGACCCGCATCTCGCAGTACGAGCTTGCCTTCCGCATGCAGACGAGCGTTCCGGAAGTGATGGACATCACCCGCGAGCCGCAGCATGTGCTCGACGCTTACGGCGCTAAGCCGGGCATGAGCAGCCTGGCGAACAACTGCTTGCTCGCTCGCCGGCTCGTCGAGTCGGGCGTGCGCTTCGTGCAGCTTTTCGACTGGGGCTGGGACTATCACGGCACCAGTCCCGACCAGGGCCTGACCGAAGGGCTCAGGAAGAAGTGCCAAACGATGGATCAGCCGATAGCCGCGCTGATCGAAGATCTGCGTGCTCGCGGGCTGCTGGACGATACGCTGATCGTCTGGGGCGGCGAGTTCGGCCGGACGCCGTTCCGCGAAGGACGCACTGCCAAGAGCGACGTGCTGGGGCGCGACCACTATCCCGACTGCTTCACGATGTGGATGGCTGGCGGTGGCGTGCGCGGCGGCTTCGAGTACGGCGCGACCGACGAACTGGGCTTCGGCGTCGTCGAGAACAAAGTCCACGTCCATGATCTGCAAGCGACGATTCTGCATCTGCTCGGCTTCGACCATACGCGCTTGACCTATCGCTTCCAAGGTCGCGACTATCGGCTCACCGACGTGCACGGCGAAGTCGTCGAAGCGCTCTTGGCATAGGAAGGGTGCCAATTGCAGCTGACGGACATGAGCTTCGAGGACATGTTGCTAGTCGTCCTCGGGGCAGCGGGAGTTGGTTTTTCCAAAAGCGGCTTTGCGGGACTGGGGATGATCCATGTCCTCATCTTCGCCTTTGTCTTCGGCGCCCGCGCATCGACCGGTGTGCTTTTGCCGCTGCTGATCGTCGGCGACGTGTGCGCAGTAAAACTCTTCGGAGCGCAGGTGCAGTGGCACTACGTCCGGCGACTGATGTGGCCGGCCGTCACTGGCGTGCTCGTCGGTTGGTGGCTGCTGGGACGACTGGACGAGGCGGCCTTCAAACCGCTGGTCGGCGCAACGATCCTCGGCTTGACGATCATCCAGCTTGGGCGTCTCTGGCGGCCCAAGCTCTTTGAGCACGTTCCGCATACGGCCTGGTTCGCCTGGTCATTGGGACTCTTCGGTGGCATCGCGACGATGCTCGCCAATGCAGCCGGACCGATCATCGCGCTCTATCTCGTTGCGGTCTCGCTGCCAAAGTATCAGCTGATCGCCACTAGCGCCTGGTTCTTCTTCATTCTCAATGTGCTCAAAGTGCCCTTCAGCGCATCGCTCGGCTTGATCGATCTCGGCTCGCTGGGGCTCAATGCAGCTCTCGCACCGTTCGTGGCGCTCGGCATGATCGCCGGACGCTGGCTGGTGCACCGCATCCCGCAGCGGCTCTTCGACAGCATCGTACTGGTCGGCACTGCGCTGGCGGCGCTGCGGTTGATCGGGGTGTTTTGAGAAGCGTTTTTACCGCGGAGAGCGCGGAGGGATCGAGCACGAGTACGAGTACGAAGGGTTGCGGGAATGGATATAATCTTTTCCAGTCCCGATCATTGCCCCTTTTGAGAATCGACGACGATGGCCACTGCCTATTCCGATGAACAACTGCGAGCCTTCTTGGAAGAGGGGCTGGCGGCTGAGTTGATGTCGCGAATCGAAGTCGAGATGCGAAGCGATGCCGAATTGTGCGACCGCGTGATTCGACTGGCCGGCGAGCGCGAGGCAGGGGTGCACAGCTTGGGTGAGATCTGGCGACGCCATCGGATGTCGTGCCCGACGCGTCAGCAGCTGGGCAGCTATCTGCTCGGAGCGCTCGACGAAGCATGGAGCGATTACATTCGCTTTCATCTCGAGCAGGTCGGATGCCGCGTCTGCCAAGCCAACTTCTCAGACCTCTCAGCCGAGCAAGCGCAGTTGCAGGCAGCGACCGAGCTGGCTACCGAAGCGCGTTCGGCTCGCCGCCGAAAGTATTTTCAGAGCAGCGCGGGCTATCTCCACCGCGATCGGTAAGTTTTTTTACCGCGGAGACGCGGAGAGCGCGGAGGATTGTCGCTTCTTAAAATGAGATGGGCTCAGTTGTTCGTGTTCGAACAACCGAGCCCGGATACAAGCTAGCAAGTTCGGGCGACCGAGTCCCGTCCCCTTCGCGCGGGAGGCTCTGCCGGACTGACTCAGACTAGTCGTCGTAACTGTCGCGTGAGTAGCTGCTGCGGCGCGGTGCGCGTTCGCCACCACGCTCACCACCTCGATCGCCGCGATCACCACCTCGATCGCCACCACGGTCGCTGCCGTAGCGAGGACCGCCACCACCACCGCCGCTGCGAGGGCGCTCGTCGCGCGGACGCGCTTCGTTGACCGTGATCCGTCGACCAACTACTTCTTGCGAATTGAGCGATTCGATAGCTGCGGCAGCTTCGTCTGCATTGGGCATTTCCACGAATGCGAAGCCGCGCGAACGACCGGTTTCCCGATCCACAATGATGTTGACCGATGTAACGTCGCCGTAGGCGCCGAACGCCTGCCGGATGTCGTCTTCGGTTGCGCGAAAGGACAAGTTGCCCACGTAAATATTCGTCACCTTCAAAACCCTCACAAAACATTGGCACTAACAATGAGCAGCCAGATCTTCAACCGAACACTTGTCTCGAAGGGGGAAGGGACACCATCGCGGCACATGAGGTTTCCGACCAAACCAAGGCTCTCGCCAGCAGATTATCGGACCGGTGTAAACCTGCGTCAATAAAATTCTTCGCAGATTTCTTGACTTTCAGTGGCGGGGCGGTATGGGTCAAAAACCCAGGCGGAGAGCCGATTTGCGGGGCCGCAGCGACAGCCGTTTTTTACCGCGGAGGACGCGGAGATCGCGGAGAGGAGACAGAGAAAATGAGCGCGAGGGCCGAAGAGGCAGGCGTCCTCGCGCAGGCGTTTGAAGGTTGCCTTCTATCGTGAATGCGATCGCTTTCGCGACCTGTAAGGTCGCCTATGTCAGCCCAGGGCAAGACGGCTTTAGCCGACGCAGCCCTGGGTCGCGCGAGCCAAGCACAATGTCGGCCCTGACAGGGCCGCTCATTCGCGTCGGGTTTACGAACAATGCTCGACCGATCGTTTGCGCGCCGACCGGCTTACTGGAGCTTCTTGAGCGCGGCCAAGGCGGCTTCGTAGTTGGGTTCTTTGGTGACTTCGGGAACGATCTCTTCGTAGACCACTTTGCCGTCTTTGTCGAGAACGAACACGCTGCGGGCTAGCAGCTTCAGTTCGTCGATCATCACGCCGAAGGCATTGCCGAAGCTGCCGCTTTGATAATCGCTGCCGACGCGCATCGACTTGATGTCTTCGGCTCCGCAGAAACGATTCTGGGCAAACGGCAGGTCGCGGCTCACGGTCACCGCGTTGACCTTGTCGCCCAACGCCCCGAGCTCTTGATTGAAACGCTTGGTCTGGATGGCGCACACGCCCGTGTCGAGCGAGGGAACGACCGAGATGATCGTCGGCTTGCCCAACAGGTCCTTCTTGGTGATCGTCTTCAGCCCCCCTTCAAAGTAGTGAACCGTAAAGTCCGGCGCCGGTGAGCCGACTTTCAGTTCTTCTCCGTTGAGGCTCATCGGGGTGCCCTTGAAAGTGATTACGCCAGTTCGAGCCATGCTGTGGGATCCTTACATGCGCAGAGGAAAGTCATCGAGAAACGGACGCCGCCAAAGCGCCGCCCGCCGGAGATTCAACCCTAGCATCGTAGGCATTCCTAGCCCGATTGCCAGGGGCCGATTCCTCTGCGCCGCCTCCGCGCTCTCCGCGCCTCCGCGGTGAAAAAAGAGGAGTCCCTCAGCCGCTGGCCTTCAGACCGATGATGCCGCCGAGAATCATGACTAAGAAGAAGACGCGCCAGAACGTGACCGGCTCGCCGAAGAACCACATCCCGAACACGACCGTTCCCAGCGCCCCGATGCCGGTCCAGACCGCATAGACGGTGCCGACGGGAATGGTTCGCACGGCCAGTCCCA
>JBQCEI010001300.1:0-2576 GCA_051960375.1 Aureliella sp.
GGGAAACAAAAGCCTCCAGCGTTTGAAGCGCGCAGTTCCGCGAACTGGGCTGGATATCGCGCGCAGTTTGAGATTCGCGATTCAAAACTTTTCCTGCGTCGAATCGTCGGTTGGATCGATGGTCAAAAGCGGCGAGACGATCAGATCATTTCCGGCAAAAGATTTCCGATCGTCGCCACGTGGTACACAGGAAAGATCCACTTGGCCGTCGGTGGCTTCGATGACAAGTCCCAGGAATCAATAGCGGTCATGATTTTTGAAGTTGAACGTGGCATTGTGAAGTCCGTTGACTTTGCGGAACGAATGAAGCCGGTTTGGACATGGAACGGATTGCCCCCTATCGCGACGCGAGATGAGACGGCCGAACCAGGGCATGCACCAGAACCGCCGAACGGGCCGGATTCAAGCAATGAGCCGTCACCTCCGGCCCGATGATGCCTGAAAACCGGTCTTGCGTTTGGCACTCCTGCTCGGCATGCCTGAAGCGTTGTGGTCGATTAGCCGATGCGGTTCAAGCCCTGCGAGCTGGGCGAACCAAGCGAACGAGCTGAGCCCCCCAAATACGTAGCTACTTGACAGTCCAGCCAATCCCTTCGGGCTGGGGCACCATGAGCGTTATCCCCGAGGCGAACCGATGGCCAGAACGTTGATCGAAGTGATCGACCATCTTGACGAAATAGATGACGCTGACCGGTTTGCGTCGCTAATCATTTACGCTGACGGTGGTCGCGATGCCTTGCCGTCTGCCCGAACGATTGTCTGTCCGGGAGATGAGGAGGGCACGTTCGCATGCCCGCTGGATTCGACGCTGGACGAAGTCCTCACGGTCCAGCTCGCCAGAGAGGCGATCGAGGTGTGGTCGCTATGGCGCGGCGGCAAATCACCCAACCGAGAAGAAAAACTTGCGGCAGTCATGTTCTATTCCCAGAATGATGCCTATTTGCCGCTCGAAGACGAGCCGAGATGACGATCACCAAAACGAATCATGGAGTATTGCAGTGGCGCATATCGTCAACTCGTTACCCGCTGGACCGACCACCGAAGCCGAAATATCGAAGTTCGAGAAACATGTAGGTCACCGCTTGCCAGATGACTACCGCAACTTCCTTTTAACGCACAACGGTGGACGCCCCCAGCCCGACGCATTCACGCTCAACATCTGGGGGCACTCCGAAGAAGATGTCGTAATGTGCTTCTTTCCAATGCGAGACATTGCGGTTGGCGATGTCGAGGTAGACAACCTCGAAGAACTCCGATCCTGGCCGGTTCACTGCGCGTGGAATGACCTTACGAACGACTTGAAAAACCTTTACGAGAAGGAGCTCGATGAAACGCTTCTTCCGATCGGCACAGACGGCTCGGGCAACTATTTTTGCATCGCGCTCGACGGTCCCCGTCGAGGCAGTATCTTATTCCTTGAGCACGAGATGGCTGAAACGGAGCCGCTGGCCGAAAGCTTCACCGCATTTCTGGCCTGCCTTCGCCAACGAGAACGCACCGACTATGCGTCGGATCTCGAATGAGCTTCTGCCGTCAGAATGGCAGAACCAAGCGGTGAACCGAAGTGCCGATTGCGCGAGTTTTGAAGCCATAACCTGTGGCGACGGCCCGGTCACGCTGGCGTTGTTGTACCCATGATAGGGCGCTTTCCGGCAATGGGAATCTTAGGTTGGTTACTTCCTGGCAAACGTGCTCAGCAGCAGTGGAGCGGTATCTGCAGCTGATGAAGCACTACGGCATAGCGATCAAGAAGACTCAGCACAGTTCGCCGCACGAGAACGGCGATGCCGAGTCCGCGCATCGTGGCTTCAAGACAGCGGTCGATCAGGCGCTGATGCTCAGGGGCACGCTCGACTTCGGCTCGCTGGAAGAGTACCAGAAGTTTCCGCAGAAGCTGGTCGACCAGTGCAGCGCCTCGCGCGGTAAACGCTTGGCTGAAGAGATGAGCCGCCTGTGAGTGCTTCCCGAGCGGCGCTTGGAAGACTATCGCGTGGAGCGCGTGCGCGTAAGCAGCGGTAGTTCCATTCAAGTGCAGCGCAATACTTATTCGGTGCACTGTCGCATGAGCGGCGAGCCGGTCGAAGCTTGCATTCACATGGACCACATCGAGATCTGATACGGGCAGAAGTGTGTCGAGCGATTCCCGCGCTTGCGCGGTCGCGACAAGTAGCGCGAACGGATCAATCCCGACCAGCTCTTGCTCTTCGCGATCGGCGAACTAGGAGCGATGATCAAAGAGGAGACCGAGGCCAGCGGCGGATAACGCCAAGTCGTCCAAGCAGAAGCGCAAGCCACATGGTCGCCGCTTGATCCCCGATCACCTCCCCGAGGAAGTGATCACCTACGAACTGCCTGAGGCCGAGCGGCTGTGCCCGATCGATGGCCAGCCGATGCAGCCGATTCGCTGGGAAGAGTGCAAGCAGCTCGATTACGTGCCGGCGAACCATTATTACCCCGCATCGTCTTGTATGAAGCACTAAGTGTGCTCTCGTGATTCGGAACTATTATAAGGTTTGGAGCAAATAACTTTGATTTGCTAAGCCGACGTAGGTCTTTAGGCTCAGGCCGCAATCCGG
>JBQCEI010001301.1:0-6197 GCA_051960375.1 Aureliella sp.
AGGCGAACGGCGTATCGCAGAACCAGCAGCGAAGATTGCAGCCGCTGGTCCTCAGAAAGACGCTCGGCGCGCCGCTCCAGCGGCCTTCCCCTTGACGGCTGGCGTACGCTTCCACGACGCGCAGGCGGTCGGTCGCTGCGGGCTCGCGGGTTGCCGGTTCAGGGCTTGTCGGCTCAGGGGTTGTCCGTGGGGAATCGGCCGCGGTGCCCCCCTTTCCCTCTTGGGCGTCAGCTCTCATACTGCCCACGAGCGACGCCTCTGTGCGCCAGTTTGCAAGGCCGGTGCGCCGGCTGGTGAATCCAGCGGGGCAGCTTGCAAGGAATCGAAAAAGTAACTTGTCTCAATCAAAGACCCGTATCGAAAAAACTTCGCCATGCGGGGTGCAGGAAAAGAAACCGTGACCACGCCGTTTCAAGAAACGCTCGAAACGTTCGAAAATTCATACCCCGGCCGTGATTATACGATCGAGATCACTTGTCCGGAATTCACCTCGGTGTGTCCCAAGACCGGCCAGCCCGATTTTGGCGTGCTGACCTTCCGCTACATCCCCGACGAACTGTGCGTGGAGCTGAAGAGTCTGAAGCTGTATTTGCAGCGTTTTCGCAACGAGGGGATCTTCTACGAGAACGTGACCAACCGCATTCTCGACGATTTCGTCGCCGTCGTAAAACCTCGCCACGTCACTTTGGAAAGCGACTGGGGCGCCCGCGGTGGGATCACGACAGTCGTCACGGTTTCCTACGACGCCGAGTATTCCGACGAAGACTAATGCATTTTTGACCGCGGAGACGCGGAGAACGCAGAGAAAGAACCGCACCATGACCGAACGACCGACTGCAATCCTGAGTGGATTTGGCGACGAAGCGGCCAACAACAAATTGGCCGTCGAGCAGTACGCCGCCTTCGCCGCTCTGGGCCTGAAGTACTACTCGATCCGCTTCATCGACGTTGGCGAAGGGATCAAGAACGTCATGCAGCTCTCCTCGGCCGAGCTGAAGAAGGTCAAGCAGATGCAGACCGAGTACGGCTTGAGCGTGGCCACGATCGGTTCGCCGATCGGCAAAGTCAAGCTGCTCGATGTCGACGACGGCACGACCAACCGCTACGTCCCCTTCAAGCAGTACATGAAGGAAGTCAAGCACGCCTGCGAAGTGGCGGCCCAGCTCGGCACCAAGCTGATCCGCGGCTTCTCGTTCTACCATCCGCGCGATACCAAGCCCGAAGATCACCTGCCGCAGGTAGTCGATCAACTCGGCAAGATCGCCGACGAGTGCGATAAAGCGGGGCTGACCTTCGGCCTGGAAGTCGAAGCCAACCTGGTCGGCCAAACCGGCAAGCTGCTCGCCGAGATCCATCGCAAAGTCAAACATCCGGCGCTGGTCACGATTTTCGACGGGGCCAATCTGGTCTGCCAAGGGATGACCCCCGACGAAGTGTACTCGGAGTACCTGGCGATGAAGCCGGGACTCGGCTGGGTGCACATCAAGGACTATCGCCATCCGTCGGACACCGGCCGCATCACGCACGTCGACGAAGCGTCGCTGAAGAACTTTGTGCCGGCCGACATGGGCGACACCGGGCACGAAGCGATCCTGCGCGACTTGGCCAAAGAGCTGCCGAAGATCGACAAACGCATGCGCAAGCGCGGCGCTCCCGGCGTGATCTTCGACCTCGAACCACACGTCAAAGGTGGCGGCCAGTTCGGCGGCTTCAGCGGTCCGGACGGCTTCGGCGTAGCCCTGCGCGGCCTGTGCCGGACGCTCGACTACGTAGGCATCGGCTACGACCTCCGCGACTTCGATACGATCCGCGCTAGCCGCGGTTTTTAACAAGTTACTCGCTCGCCGCTGGCTTTCTTGGTGTCTTTGTGTCTTGGTGGTTAACACGGACAACAGCAACCGATGTGCGGAATCACCGGGGCATTGTGGTTTGACGAAGCGAGCGCGGTTTCGGCCGCGACGCTCGATCGGATGACCGATGCCCTGGTGCATCGCGGCCCTGACGAACGCGGCACCTACCTCGAGTCCCTGAGGGCCGACGTGGCGGGGCTGGTACCCGGCGTTGCCCTGGGCTTTCGCCGCCTGTCGATCATCGACTTGGCGGGGGGCCATCAGCCGATGACCAACGAAGACGGCTCGGTCGTCATGGTCTTCAACGGCGAGATCTACAACTACCGCGAGCTCCGCAAACGCTTGGAGGGCTCGGGGCACCAGTTCCGAACCGACAGCGATTCCGAAACGATCATTCACTTGTATGAAGATCTCGGCATCGACTGTTTCGAATCGCTCAACGGCATGTTCGCCATCGCCATCTGGGACGCGCGGCGCCGGCAGCTCGTGCTGGCCCGCGATCGACTCGGCAAAAAGCCGCTCTATTACCAGGCGAACCCTCGCCAAGTGCTCTTCGGCAGCGAGCTGAAAGCGCTCGCCGCTTGTGAGTCGTTCCAGCGCGAGATCTCGCCCGGCGCGATCGATCGCTTTTTGACGTATCAATACGTGCCGCATCCTCAAACGATCTACCAGCACGCTCGCAAGGTTCCACCCGGGCACGTTGCCGTGATCCGCGACGGGGCACTGAAGGTTAGCAAGTACTGGCGCATCAACTGGCGACACGAAGTCGACATCGGCGAGCATGAAGCGGCTAGCCGCCTGCAGGATCTGTTGCACGATTCGGTGCGTTTGCGGCTGCGCAGCGACGTGCCGCTGGGAGCGTTCTTATCCGGCGGCGTCGATTCGTCGCTGATCGTGGCCCTGGCCCAAGGTCAGCTCGACAGGCCGCTGCACAGTTTCAGCATCGGCTTCAGCGAAGCGGATTTCGATGAAACGGCGTACGCCCGGCAAGTAGCCGCGTGGATGCGAACCGATCATCGCGAGTTTCAAGTGAAGCCCAACGCGGTCGGAGTGCTCGATCGCCTGGCCTGGCACTACGACGAACCGTTCGGCGACAGCTCGGCCATCCCGACATGGTATTTGTGCGAGATGACGCGCCGGCACGTCACGGTCGCTCTCAGCGGCGACGGCGGCGACGAACTCTTTGCCGGCTACGAGCGCTATCGCGCGTTGTGGCTCAGCCGGTGGCTCGACCGCGCGTTCGGTTTGCAGTCGATTCTCGGCGGTCGACTCGTGCAGAGCCTGCCCGCCTCGACGCGACAGCGCTCCTTCGTGCGGCGGCTCCAGCGATTCGGGGCGGCGCTGAACGAACCACTGGCTCGCCGCTACATGAACTGGCTGCAGATCTTCCCCGAGCGCATGCGGGCCGAACTCTACCGGAGCGAATTCGTCGAGCAACTGCCGGATGAAGATCCGTTCGAGTTTTTCGAAGCCGCGTGGACGCAGACCGAAGGTCGCGATCTGGTCTCGCAAGCTTCGCTCTCGGACCTGATGACATATCTGCCCTGCGATTTAATGACCAAGGTCGATATCGCATCGATGGCACACGGGCTGGAATGCCGTCAACCGTTTCTGGACTATCGGCTCGTCGAGTTCGCGGCGGCGCTTCCCTCGAAGCTGAAGTTCCGTGGCGGCAAGGGGAAGCTGTTGCTGCGGAGAGCGTTTGATAAGCTTTTGCCGAGGCAGATTTGGGAGCGTCGCAAGATGGGCTTCGGCGTGCCGCTGGGAGTGTGGTTCCGGGGCGAACTCCGTGAGCTGACCCGCAGCCGCTTGCTCAGCAGCGACACGCGCTGTCACGCCTACTTCCGCACCGAGGCAATCGAGCGGCTGGTCGACGAGCACACGAGCGGCCGCGTCAACCATTCCTACCGCCTCTGGAACCTGCTCATGCTCGAGAGCTGGCTCCGCACCTGGGCATAATACTCGTTCCCAGGCGGAGCCTGGGAACGAGGGAGCCCGCGCGAAGGTATACCGCAAAAAGCATGGTTGGTTAGAATGGACGTCCCGATTGGGGAGCTCTCCCGCCGTTTGGAACGTTTCTACACCGGATCTCTGCGATGCAGTTAGCTGATTTCTACGCGCCCGGACGCTGCGCGCTGTCGTTTGAGTTGTTTACGCCGAAGACCGATGCCGGCGTTGAATCGCTGCTGACGACCGTCGGCGAGCTAATGCAGTTTGCTCCCGATTATTTCACCTGCACCTATGGAGCGGGCGGGTCGACCCGCGATCGCACTTTGCAAGTTGCCACGGCGGTGCGCGAACGCTTCAATGTGCCGGTCGCTTCGCATTTGACCTGCGTCGGTTCGACCCGCGACGAACTCCGCAACTATCTGCGTACCGCTGCCGATCGCGGCATCGACTATATCGTCGCTTTGCGCGGCGATCCGCCCAAGGGGGAAACGACTTTCCAGGTCACCGAAGGGGGCCTGCGCTACGCCAACGAATTGGTCGAGCTGATTCGCGGCGAATTCAGCGACTCGTTCGGCGTCGCCGTGGCGGGCTATCCGGAAGTGCATCAGGAATGCTCGAGTGCGGAAATCGACTTGCAGAACCTGCGGCGCAAAGTCGATGCCGGGGCCGACATCGTCATCACGCAGCTGTTCTACGACAACGCCGACTTCTATCGCTTCCGCGACGCCTGCGAAAAGCTCGGCATCGATGTGCCGATCGTCCCCGGCATCCTGCCGGTGACCAACCTCGCGCAGATCAAACGCATCACGTCGATGTGCAAAGCTCGCTTGCCCGATGCGTTTGTCGAGCGACTGGGCAGGAGCGATGACGAGCAGTGGCAATTCGAAGTCGGCGTCGACTATGCCCGCGAGCAGGTGCAGGACTTGATCCATGCCGGCGTGCCGGGAGTGCACTTTTACGTGCTCAATAAGTCGTCGGCGACCGGGCAGATCTTGGCGGCCTTGGAAGGCTTCAGGCGTCAGGCGTCAGGCCTCAGTTCGAATACCGAAACCCTGAAGCCTGAGGCCTCGTAGGTTGGAAGTTCGCACCGGCACGATCCTGGAAGGCCTCAGGCCTCAGATTGAAAGCCGGAAGCAAAAACCTGAAGCCTGACGCCTGAAGCCTGAGGCCTCAACGGAGTCGTCCCATTGTTGGAAGTTCGCACCGGCTGTCGCCTCCACTTCGGTCTGATGGAATTGGCCGCCGCGGAGCCTCATCGCTTCGCGGGTCTGGGGCTGATGATCCAGATGCCGCGCGTGTGCTTGCGCGTCGGACCGGGGCAAGCGGTCGATGCATGCCGATCCGCCGACGCAGAAATCAACGCGCGGGTGCAAGCCGCTGTCGAACATGCGCAGCAAGCGCTGGGGCAGCGCTTGCGTGCGGACTGGAGCGTGGCTGCCGTCGAACATCCTCGCCTGCACAGCGGCTTAGGGCTCGGAACGCAGCTGGCTGCAGCCGCCGCCGCGGCAACGCAGCTGGCCGTCTTGCGCCCGGAAGATGACGCTCAGCCAACGGCTGACTCGCCATGGCAATCGATTGCTGCGAGCATAGAAGGCATTGCGTCGGGCGGTCCGAGCGAGGGCTGCTCAACCGAGGCATGTCCAACCGAGTTGGTGCAGAGGCTCGCGCGCATCTCCGGCCGCGGCAAACGTTCGGCGGTCGGGCTGCACGGCTTTCTCTTCGGCGGGCTGATTCAGGATGGCGGACAAAACGTTGCTCCAGCCGCAGAGCAGCCGCCCTCGTCGCGCTCGCCGCGGCCGAGCGAGCGCACGTTTGGCACCCGGTCGTGCGCGTTTCCGAGCGACTGGCCGGTCGTCCTCGTCCTCAGCCGCGCAGGCGGTGACATGTGCGGAGCGGTAGAAGAGCAACTGATCACTCGCGCCGGCGCGTCCCCCAATCCGCAGCGGGCTGCGATGCTCGAGCTGAGCGAAGCTTGCATGGCGTCGGCTGCTGCCAGCGACTTTGCAAACTTCGCCGCCGCGCTCGAGCGCTACATGGACATCGCCGCTACGCTGTTTGCCTCCGTGCAAGCCGGACGCTACCGCAACGAGCGAATCGCCTCGCGCGTGGCCTTGGCTCAGCGGGCGGGGCTCCGCGGCGTCGGCCAGAGCAGTTGGGGGCCGACGGTCTTTGGGTTTGCGGACAGCGATCCGATTGCCCAGCGGGCCGCTGAGACGCTGCGAGCGGAACTGAAAAACGAATCGGTCGAAGTGATCATCACGCGCGCCGCTCATCAAGGAGCCAGTTGGAGACAGGTGGCCACCGGAGTTCAACATGCCAGCTAACTTGACGCCTCAGTATCACAAAGCCGAAGCCGCTTATCGCCAAGCCCAAACGCCGCAAGAGGAACTCGACTGC
>JBQCEI010001302.1:0-2869 GCA_051960375.1 Aureliella sp.
GAGGGGGAGACAAGAAAAGAGTTGCACTCTTGCACTATAAGTCCTCTCTCCCCTCGCCCCCGCTTCGGGGAGAGGGGCCGGGGGTGAGGGGTCTTCAGAAGCATGGTTTAGTCGGGCTCTGTGGCAGGTTCGTCCCTCGCTTACGCGTCGGGTTACAAAAATCTCCGTGCCGTCGCTTCGCGACTCCGAACCAGATAGGGCTAAGGCAACTCCAGCGCGATGAACTCGCTGTGGCTGGCGTCTTGGGTGCGGCGGACGATGAGGACGTGGTCGGCCAGGGCGGGCAGGGCGCGGTAGTGATCGCGGCCGGGCGAGGTTTGTGGGATGGAGTAGCTGCCGACGGTGCGGAGCTTGTGGTTCTCGAGCTGGTTTAACGTCAATGCGCCGTCGATCGAGAGCTCGAGCAACTTGTTTCCGGCAACGATCAAGTGCTCGGGGCCGGACAACGGTTGCTCCCACAGCACTTCGGACTTGTCGATATCGATCCCCTTGAGCGACACTTCGCCGAGGTCCTCGCGGCCGTCGACGCCGATCACTATGCCGCTCATCAGCACCGGCGAGTTGTATTGGCTGGCCAACAGATCGGCTTGCTTCCAAAGCCGCTCGATGTGTTTGCCATCGATCTTGATCAAGAGGGCGCCGACGTCATAGCTGGCGGTGAGCAAGTAACGGTTGCCGCCGACCGGCAGCGGCGTAGCGGCAACGACAGTCGCTCCACGGGCGCCGAAGTCGATCTCGCTCCATACTTCGCCCGTCGCAGCATCGAGCAGCACGGTGCGCAGCCGCGTCACGACCAGCGCCGCCGGTTTACCGTCGACGGTCAGCGCCACCGGCGAAGAGTAGCTCGCGCTGTACTCGGTCGCTTGCCAGCGCGTCTTACCTGTCTTCAGATCGATGCCGACGATGCCCGCCTTGTTACCGCCGACATTGACGATCACCGTGTCGCCGATCACCAGCGGGGAGCTGCCGGCGCCGAAGTAACCATCATCGGCGTCGAACTCTTTGCGCAGCGGCCGCTGCCATACGACTTTTCCGCTTGCGCTGTTCAGGCAAACCAAGTCGCCTGCCGCGCCATAGCAGATCACCGAGCCAGCGACTGCGGAGGGGACCGCGCGAGGGCCGTTGTCCGGATCGATCGTGGTAACGTACGTCGCTGGCCATTGCGTTTGCCAGCGCTGCTGGCCGGTTTTGAGATCGACCGCCGTGATGCGTTCGCTGTCGGCGGTGCGATCGAAGAGGAACGCTTGGCCCGACCCGATGACCGCACCCGAGTAGCCGCTACCGGCGGGCATGCGCCAGATCACTTTGGGCGAAGCTTTGTCCCAGCCTGCCGCGAGCGGCGTTTCAAGTGTCGCGTGACCATCGCGCTGGGGTCCTAAAATTTGTGGCCAGTCGCCCGCCCTTACCTCGGCGTTGAATGCGGGTACCATTATTCCCAGCAATAGTCCCAGCGAGAGAGCGCCGCAGGAAACGGCAAGCGATCGAAGCGATGGTCTGGTTGGGTACATGAGGAGCCTCGGGTGTCGAAACGGGTTCGGTTGTGGGGAAAGAAGCGCGGCCAGCGCATGAGCGGTTGGTGGGTGCTGGGAAGCGTCGGCGAAGCCGCTTTCTTCGGCATTCTTTTCCTGCTGGGCATTGTATCGCTAACGATCGTCGGCACCTGGCAGCTCTTCTGGCCCGACTCGCAAATTATTCGCGTCGGCTTCGGTTTCTGGCTGATGGTGATTGCGTCGCTGTCGTTCATCGTCATCGGCTTGACCGGTTTGATTCTGCGGGTGGCGCAAACCGTGGCTTCGCCCGAGCTGCGTTCGGCGCTGGCTCAGCAGGCCGAGCGCGAGCATCAGCGACGATCGCGCGGCCCGAGCGCTGCGGCGGAACTGCCCAACGTCCCCAGCTTGCGGCCCTTTACCGATAGCCCCGGCGAACGACTGGCTTATCGTCTGGCTGGGCAACGCAGCGAGATTGGACCGCTCATTCTGAGTTTTTCGTTCGCGGTAGCTTGGAACGGGTTGCTAGCGGTCCTGGCTGTCATCGCTGTCGAGAAATTTGCATCGGGCCGGCCGAGCTGGTTTCTGGTGATTTTGCTGGTTCCCTTTGCGTATGTCGGGTACTATGCGACGAGGTGGTTTTTTCGTCTCTTTCGCCGCATTAGTGGCCTGGGTCCGACCACTGCTGAAATCAGTGGAATGCCGCTGTTGCCAGGCGAGCTTTTTACGTTATACCTTTGTCAGTATGGGCGCGTGAATTTTCGACGGCTGACGATCGCCTTGGTGTGCTACGAAGAAAGCACCTACCAGCAAGGTACCGACGTCAGGACCGAACGTGTCCCAGTGATTCGGCATATCATTTGCGAGCGAACGGATTGCCGGGCGGAGCCTGAGCAGCCGTTGGAAATGGACTGCCAGTTCAGACTGCCGTCTGATACGATGCACTCCTTCCAAGGGCAGCACAACGCGATCGTCTGGAAAGTGGTCGTAGAAGGAGACAGCACTCGGTGGCCATCGTTTTGCCGAAGTTTTCCCGTCGTGGTTCATCCAGCGGCGAGCGCGTTACGCGCCGGACCGAGCCCGCCATAGGCTTGCGGCTGCTGTCGTTGCATCCCGGCCTCGAGCCGGGCGATATGCTCGAGTTCGAATTCAGCATCCACCGCGTGCCGGCTGAAAGCATCGATGGTTTGGAGGCTTCGGTCCTGTGGTATACCGAAGGAAAAGGCTCCGAGGATATCGGCGTCCACTTCTTCGAACGCCTCTCGGGTTCGCAACTCTCCGAGCGTCCTTTGCAACAGCCGCACGTCCTTTCGACGCGACTGCCGCTGTGCCCGCTCAGCTACGAAGGGCGACTGATGAAGATCCGCTGGTGCGTGCGGCTG
>JBQCEI010001303.1:0-5903 GCA_051960375.1 Aureliella sp.
GGCGGCGTACCAGTGCAAACGCCGCGCTACATCGAGTCCCACCGCGATGTCGCCGCTGCCGAGCTTGTGCTCGGGGGTGGCCAGCACGACGACCATCTGGCTCCGCACCCGCGCTCCCGGGAAGGCATCGTCGAGTTGCTTCTGGCCGACGACGCTGGCAACGTTGTCGGGCAGGTAAGCTAAATCGCCATCGGCAGCGATCGATTCCCAGCTGGGAGCGAGAAACTTCAGCAGGAGTGCCAGGGCGATCCACGCGCCAATGACCCCAGGCCAATAGCGGGTGACCAATCGCCCTCCGGCTACCTTATACCACCCCAAAGCTTCACCGCCTTTCGGAAACCGCCGCACAGATCACGCTGCGTTTCTATTGTTTGCTCGATGGATGCTTCTTTGCAACCACCGATGCGGCCGTCAGTTAGGGCGATTCGGGCTCCTTTTTTACCGCGGAGGACGCCGAGAGCGCGGAGGAAGGCCGCCTCGGATTGTCTCTGCGTTAAAAAGGAGCTAGCTCCGTTTCAGCTCATTTTAGCCGAGAATCAAGTTCATGAATGCAGAAGTGATTCGCCGAGCGACGCTCGAAGATGTGCCGGTTCTAGTCGAGTTCAACCGGGCGATGGCCGCCGAAACCGAGCACCTGGAGCTGCTGCCGGAAGTGGTTTCGGCGGGAGTGCAAGCCGTTTTCGAAAACTCGATGCGCGGGTTCTATCTCATTTGCCAGGTGGACGAGCTGGCCGTAGGTTCGCTGCTGATCACGACCGAGTGGAGCGATTGGCGGAACGGCAATTTCTGGTGGGTGCAAAGCGTCTATGTGCGACCCGCATATCGCCGCCGCGGGATTTACTCGCGCATGTACCGCTTCGTGAAAGAGCTGGCCGAAAGCGATCAGTCGGTGTGCGGCTTTCGGCTGTATGTCGAGAAAGCCAACCACCGGGCGCAGCAGATCTATCAATCGCTCGGCATGCGATCTACGCCCTACCTGATGTACGAAGAACTGAAGTCGTCGATCAAGTTTTGCACGGAGTGAACGGAGAAATCTCTTCACTGCGGAGGCGCGGAGGGCGCAGAGGATTTTGGGCTGGTACGGCATAGGTCGCGGCGACTGGACGCGGAGGAGCGCCGCGCCCACAATGGGCGCTCACCGCCTCCAAGTCGATCAACACATTCGCAATGCAGAGATCATCGATGAAAACGTTTTCCGTTCTGCGGCGCCGGGCGGCCGCTCTCAAGATCGGCTTGATCGGATCGCTGATCGGATCGCTGCTTAGCGGCTGGCTCGTTGTCCAGTCGCTGCAGGCCGCTGAGCCCCAGTCGCAGAACTGGCCGCATTGGCGCGGGCCGACCGCTGACGGACGAGCCGATGAGAGCGCGCACCCACCGACGCACTGGGACGCCAAGAAAAATATCCGCTGGACGGCCGAGCTGCCCGGCGAAGGTAGCGCAACGCCGGTCGTGTGGGGCGATCAGGTGTTCGTCCTGTCGGCCGAGGCGACCGACCGCAAGCCCGAAAAGCCTCCCGTTGCAGATGACGCCGACAAGACGACTCCGCCCGGCGTGTATTATCGCTTCATCGTGACGAGCATTGACCGCAACACCGGCAAGGTTCGCTGGCAGAAGATCGCCGCCGAACAAGTGCCGCACGAAGGCAAACATCAGACGCACACGTATGCGGCCGCTTCACCGACGACCGACGGCGAGCGTTTGTACGCGTCTTTCGGATCGCGCGGCATCTACGCCTACACGCTCGACGGACAACTGCTCTGGCAAGTCGACTTGGGCGATATGCAAACGCGACTGGGCTGGGGCGAAGCGGTGACGCCGGTGTTGGCCGGCGATAAGCTGATCGTCAACTGGGACCAAGAGGGCGGTTCGTTCATCACGGCTCTGGATAAACGCACCGGCAAGCAACTCTGGAAAGTCGATCGACCGCAGGAATCGACCTCGTGGAACACGCCGCTGGTGACCGACTTTGGCGGCCGCACGCTGGTCATCGCTAATGGCACTCATCGTGTGAAGGCCTATGACGCGGCCACTGGCGAGGAACTGTGGCAGTGCGGAGGTCAGACCGTCAACGCGATTCCTTCGCCGGTGCGCTTCAAAGATACGGTGATCGCCGTCAGCGGTTTTCGCGGCGCGGCTGCGATCGCCATTCCGCTCGATTCGCAAGGGGACGTTACGGACAGCCCGCGTCTGCGGTGGAAGATCGATCAGCGCACGCCGTATGTCCCTTCACCGGCTTTGAGTGGCGATCGACTGTATTTCACTTCGGCCAATAGCGACATCCTCAGTTGCATCGACGCGCGAACGGGCAAATCGCTCGCTGCGCCCAAGCGACTCTCGGGCGTCAAGTCGCTCTACAGCTCGCCGCTGATTGCCGGCGGACACGCGTATTTTGCCGGCCGCGAAGGGACGACCGTGGTCATCAAGGATGATGCGTCGCTGGAAACGGTGGCGGAAAACTCGCTCGGCGAGCCCATCGATGCGTCGCCCGTGGCGGTGGGCGACCAACTGTTTTTGCGCGGCTGGACCAAGCTGTTTTGCATCGCTGAGGAGTGATGTGTAAACGAGAGGGCGGTTGAAAAGTGCAACCAGCGAACCGTGCATGAGCAACTCGAGCGAACAAGGTGATGCAGCCTGCGATGGACTGATCGTCCACATCGCCTGTATCGCGCTTTACACCTTGGTCGCGTTCCTTTCGACGTGGCCCTTGCTTGGGCACGCCACTTCGCGGCTGCCGATCGGCAACGAAGAGGCGCGCACGGTTCCGCTGCTGAACGACTGGACGATCTGGTGGAATGCCGATCGGCTCGCTCGCGGCGGACGCGGGTATTGGGATGCGCCCATTTTTTATCCCGAGCGCAACACGTTTGCGTTTTCAGAACCGCAGCCCATGACGGCGCTGGTGGCGCCGGTAATTTGGCTCACCGGTTCGCGGATCTTGGCATACAACATCTACCTGTGGTTGTCGCTGGTGCTCAACGGTTGGCTCGCGCAGATCCTGTTGCGCGGGCTGGGACTTCGGCGGACGGTGGCAATCGGAGCAGGCATTGCGATGGTCTTGCTGCCGATTGCGCACTGGCAGATCGGAGTGCTGCAACTCGTGCCGCTCTGGGGAATCCTTTGGACGTGGTTAGCCTTCGCAAAGATCGCTTTCGCCGAGCCCGGTCCGCGTACAGTCAAGGAGATCGCGTGGCGCGGCGGCGAGCTGGGGCTGGCGTTCACTGCGGCTTTTTTTAGCTGCGTCCATCACGCGTTGTTTCTGGCCGTGTTGATGCTGGTTGCGATGTGGACGCTCGGCCGAAAGCTGATGCAGCCGCGCACGCTGGCAACGTTGTGCATGGCCGGCGTGCTGGCCGGGCTGCTGGTCTCGCCGGTGGTGATCCATCTGCGGATGATGGCTTCCGAGCACGGTTTCACGCGGACGCGCGAGGTCGTCGAGCAGCTCTCGTTGCGGACGCGCGACTACGGCACGGTGTATGGGCACACGTTCATCCCCGCGCAGGCCAGCGATGGCCGGCAAGCGTGGCTCGCTTCGCCCGGGTGGCTCAAACTGATATGGGCCGCGCTCGGAATCTACTGGGGCCTTACCGACCAGCGGCGGCGCATGTGGACTTGGTTTTTGGTGACCGTGGGGCTAGCCGCTTGGGTGCTGTCGCTGGGGACTCATCTGAACGTGGCCGGCTGGCAGCCGTGGCACTGGCTGACTGCTTATGTGCCCGGCTTTGCACAAGTCCGCAGCGCTTATCGGTTTGCTTACTTCCTGCAGATCGCGATCGTAATAGGAGCTGCTCAAGGGGTGGATCGCGCGTGGAGCTGGTGGGCCGGCGCGCGGCTGAAAAAACGTCCTGCTCAATCGGGGGCAGGTGGTGAGGCAAGCAATTGGCACAGGCGGACTCGTCGTGCGGCGGTCGCGTTCGGTGCGGCGATCGTTGCAGCGAGCTGGGTGGGGGCTGTGTTCGACCCGTGGCCGCTACGGCTGAGGTTAGGGGTCGCGCCTGAGGCCGGGCCGCATCGCGACTGGATCGGCGTTCTGAAAAGATCTCCCGAGCCCGGTGCCGTGTTGTGTTTGCCGATGGCAGGTGGCGACCATGTCCGCGACTTTGAAATCACGACCGAGTGGATGATGCTGGGCTCGTATCACGGCCGCAGCCTGGTCAACGGCTACTCGGGCTTCTTTCCGGAGGGTTACTTCACGCTGCGCGAAGAAACCTGGAGCGGCCAGCTTTCCGACGCAACGCTTGAGCAGCTGTATCGCGAAAAAGTCCGTTTCGTTGTCCTCGACCGCAGGCGCTATAGGATGGACTGGAGCGACGGACAGCGGCATGGCGAGATCGTTGTCAAACTTTTACAACAAAGCGGTTCGGGGATCGACCTCTACCAGTTGGTGCCGGCCGAGGGTCGGTGAGCCGTCGTCAGGACCGCTTCCAAAGACTCCTCAACCCTGGGCCCCTCTGCCCGAAGCGGGGCGAGGGAGAGAAGAGTGATATAGCTGTCGTGCATAAAGGTGGATTGTGAAAAGCTGGAAGTTGCTAGTCGGCGCGGCGTGCTTGATCGGCATCGCCGGAGTCGCCGTTTTTCAATACAGCCGCACTCGGCAAAGCGCGTCGCCCGAGCCGCCATCGAAGGCCGAAAGCGGAGCCCGCGAGCTCGAGCTGCCCGACGGATTGACCGCCGATGAATACCAGCGAGCGGAAAAGTGGTTTCGCGAGCGGTACGCATCGCCAGCGCCCACGCGCAGCGAAGTGCTGTTCATGGCCGGCAGTCTGGCCACGGCCGAAAAGAAGCCGGAGACTGCGCTGGCTTGTTATCGCGCCATCCCGACCGAAGATCCGGCCCGCGGCCTGGCCGCTCGCTTGGAGGAAGGTTTACTGCTGGTGCAGCTCAATCGGGCTGACGAAGCCGAGGCCGCGTTTCGAAGTTACATCGATGCGGCCCGCGTGGCCCGCGAACTGAAAACCGACGACGTGATTACGGCTTTCAAATGGCTCGACTACATTTTGTCGGTCGAGATTCGGCAGGAAGAACGCAAGGAGTTCTTGGGCGAGCTGCACATGATCGGACTGGCTGACCCGTTCGATTCGAAGCAATACTTTTTCCCCAATCTGTTGATCCTCAATTCGCCGGCCGGCCGCACCCGCATCCAACAGTTTCTCGAGAAGGACCCGCAGAACGTCAAGTTGCTCGTGGCGCAGGGTCGGTACAAGACTTTTGAAGGCAAGTTCGACGAGGCCATCGAGCTACTGGCGCGACTGCTGAATGAACATCCCGGCGACACCCGCATCGGCGCAGCGCTGCTGGAAGCCTACTTTGAATCGGATAACCTCGAGCGATTTGAAGAAGTGCTCAAAGGTCTGCCGCCGTACGCCGCAGGCGAGCCGTGGCTGCTGATCCGCATGCGCGGTGAAGCAGCCATGGAGGACAAACAATACAACGAAGCGGTGCGTTACTTCCAAGCGGTCCTGGAACACGATCCAGCCAATGCGCCGGCTCCGATGGGGCTAGCCCGAGCTTACGAAGCGCTCGGCGATAAGAAGTCGCAAGCCGAAGCGCTGCGGCGGTCGGGCATCCTGGCCGAGATTCGCGTCAACCTCAGCAGCCTGCAAGCCAATGCCGCCTCCGCTGCCGCGGAACTGGCCGACAAATGCGAAGCGATCCACTTTGATCAAGCCGCCCGAGTGTTCCGCATGCACGCCCAGGCCATCCAAGCCGCTCAGCAGAAGCCAGGGCCTTAGCGGCCCGATCGAGAGCTCATGTAACCCGACGCGTAAGCGAGGGACGAACCCACCGCAGCGGCCTACGAGGTCATGCTTCTGAAGACCCCTCACCCCCGGCCCCTCTCCCCGAAGCGGGGCGAGGGGAGAGAAGAATTTCATAGGCGATCGCAGCGCTCTTTTCTTCTCCCCCTC
>JBQCEI010001304.1:0-2065 GCA_051960375.1 Aureliella sp.
AACAATCGCCTCTTCCTTGGCATAGTTGCACTCCTTGCAGTGAACCCCGAAGATACTCATTCGTCCGTTCCGAAACACGAGCGTTATTCCACCTAAGCCCGTGGTCCGAAAAATGGGGTCCACTTCAATCCTAGCCGACCGGTCGAAAGCTGGTTGACACTGCCAAAGCGTGGTATGCGCTGCATTTGGCCAGCACTGACAGCTGTTGAACCCATAGATGAATGCGCGATGCGCTCGCACCCGCGCAAACTCAGTCTACATCAGCACTCTTCAGCGTCGCTTCCAGCAGATTCGAATTGCTCAAGCACTCTTGAACGATCTCTGCGATCGAGTGCAGCAAAGTGAGAGACGAGCTACGAACACAAAAGGCAGAGCTCTCGCAATCAAACGATGCGCAGTTCATCGCTAGTTGCCTCTGCTTACCGATCTGAAAAACGATCCCCTGCCACGCATAGCCAGTAGGCCTAACGTGCGCCCGACGAAAAGCTTCTTGCCCCAACGACGGGTCCGCATCAAATGTGAACGCGTGGCGAGGATCGCCGAAGCGCTCTGGAAAAGTAACCAACCGACCGGGAAACCATTCGTCACCTTCCACCATTCAAATCACTTTCTTCCAGAAACTTCGCAGCGGTCTCCACTACCACATTGCGGTCCTCACTCCTGCTTCTGAGACTCGCGAAACTGCTTCACAAAGGCCTTGCGCCACTCTAACCAAGCTTTGTACTCCTCAACATCCCTGCTCCGGATCACCTCCCAGCGCTCCCGTGGCTCGCTATTCGTGGAATGACCACGTATTACAGACAAATCCTCCAGGACTTGGGCCTTGTACGCCTCTAGACTAACGTGATTGGGCAGCCGCTTCTTGGCTCGCTTGTGCAATTTCTGAAAAGTATTGTTCCACTCATCAACTTCATCGGTGATGAACACGGTGCCTTCCTCGTACACATCCAAGATCATGCGAATGATATGCACCGTCCCGCCGAAGCTGCAATCGCCTTCCTTCACACTCGGCCACTTGTCCACTAAGTAGCGAACTCTTCGCCGCAGCATATTCAGCAGTTCATAGGGGGCTCCGTAATTTGCATCACCCCAAAAACTCGCTACCATACTACAAATCCCCCAAATCCTCCGGAAAATACTTCTTACTTTCGTAGCCCACTAGACCCCACAATCTTTGGGGGATGGTTGTAAACTGCCCCTCAACATGGTCTGCAGATTCTCTCCACCGCTCGACGACCCTGCCTTGGTTCTTGTTCAGCAAAGTTGCAGCGCGTAGAGCCTCCCCAACTTTCCCGTCGACAACGGTATCGCCAGCCAGAGCCCGGGTACACAGCACGTTGCCGGGGACGCTTGGTGGGCTGGCCAAACCTAGCATTGGCTGCGTCGCCGATCGGTGGATTTGCGGGGCACGACGAGCGACGTCTAAGCTGCGACGATCGCTTTCTTATGCGGTTGTCGGCCCGCGCCCTCATCTTACAGCTGGCACGCTTTATGGGGCAGCCAAAAGGTGCCATCGATCGTTTGCGAAGCGACGCGCTTTGCATGATAGCATCCGGTCGCTGCTGCGGTGCCGGTCATGGGATGGCACCTTTTGTCCTTCTCATGATCGCCACA
Source organism: Aureliella sp. (assembly GCA_051960375.1). Taxonomy (GTDB): domain Bacteria; phylum Planctomycetota; class Planctomycetia; order Pirellulales; family Pirellulaceae; genus Aureliella. Next base: position 1,615 of record JBQCEI010001304.1, read on the forward strand.
TGACGCCCCTTGATGGAAACAGCCGGCCGTGAGCCCGGCGCACGGCCGCGCGAAAAAAATTTGCCCGGGCGGTCTTGTCGGGCTTCCTACACTATTGCAGCGTTTCATTCGGGAGTAAGCCAATTGGAATTGCTCGCAATTTCGGTGATGAGCAGGGGAGAGAGGAGACGACGATGGGCCGTGGTATCGAGCGTTGGGCGCTTGCCTTGTAGATGCTGGCACTGGTTGCAGCGGGGCGGAATTCGCCGGCGAGCGACGCGGATTTTCCGCAGTTTCGGGGCAAAGCGGGGGGCTTCGTGGCCGAGCAGGCTATTCCGCTCAAGTGGTCCGCGACCGAGAACCTCGCTTGGAAAATCGCCGTTCCCGGGGCGGGTTGGTCGCAGCCGATCCTTTGGCAGCAACGATTATACGTAACCAGCGCCGTATCCGAAGAAGCCATGCGTCCCAAGAG